>QCDN01000018.1 GCA_003280885.1 Prochlorococcus sp. AG-355-J04
AGTATCATCAATCCTAAAAAATCTAAATGAAGAATTTTCTGTAATTGATAATAGATTAAGTCAGAACATATGTGGAATAAATTTTTGTAATCCAATTGGTTTAGCTGCAGGTTTTGACAAAAATGGAAGTGCTGCAAACATATGGAAAGATTTTGGTTTTGGATTTGCAGAACTTGGTACAGTAACTAAATTTGCTCAAAATGGTAATTCAAAACCAAGGTTATTTAGATTAGCTGAAGAAGAAGCAGCATTAAATAGGATGGGTTTCAATAACAATGGTGCAAAAAATCTGGTTAAAAATTTTATTGACCAGGGTATTGAATTCAAAAAAAACAGGGAGAATATTTGTTTAGGGATAAATTTCGGTAAGTCTAAAATCACAAGCTTATCTCAAGCAAAAGATGATTATTTAACTTCTCTAAAATTATTAATTCCATATTGTGATTACGCAGCAATAAACGTAAGTTCTCCAAATACTGAAGGACTAAGAAAGTTGCAAGATCCAATACTTCTAAAAGAACTTCTTAGGGAAATTAAAAACTTACCTAATTGTCCACCATTATTTGTAAAAATTGCGCCAGATTTAAGCCTTAATGATATTGAAGATATTTGCCAGTTAATAACCGAGGAAAATATCGATGGGATAATTGCTACTAACACCAGCATAGATAGATTAGGTCTTGAAAATAGGAAGATCAGGCAAACAGGATTATTACTTTCTGAAGAAAATGGAGGATTAAGTGGAAAGCCTTTACAAAAAAAAGCAAATCAAATAATAAAACATATTCACAATATTGATAAAAAGATTATTTTAATTGGCGTTGGTGGAATCGATAGTCCTGAGTCGGCTTGGGAAAGAATTTGTTCTGGAGCATCATTAATTCAACTTTATACGGGATGGATATATAAGGGGCCACAATTAGTCCCCAACATACTTGAAGGTATTTTAAAACAACTCAATATCCATCAATTGACCAATATTAAAGAGGCCATTGGATCAGATTTAAAATGGGTTAAATAAAAATTAGAAAATGAATAATGAACAAATCGGAAACTAATGATAACTCAACATTAGCTATGCAAATATCAAACTTAAAGCATGGAGGAAATGTATTCGCAAATGCAAAAAAATTAAATTTATTACCCTCTGAAATCATTGACGCAAGTGCCTCATTAGTACCCTTTGATCCACCTCAAATAATAATAGATTCATTAAATTCGGGAATTAAGAATCTTGGATTTAGATATTACCCAGAGAGAAACTTGAATGATCTGAAAGAAATAATCGGTAAATTTCATGGGATAAATCCAGACAATATATTGCCTGGAAATGGAGCTTCTGAACTGATAACTTGGGCAGGGTATGAAGCATCCAAATTTGGAATAAGTTGTATTCCTTCTCCATCATTTGTTGATTATGAAAGATCTTTAAATTGTTGGAATAGCAATTTTATACATTGCGAATTACCAAAAAACTGGAATAATATATTTCCACAATCATTTCCGCTTCATCCAAAAGGTGATGTTATTTGGATAACAAATCCACATAACCCTACCGGCCAATTATGGGGGAAAAATTCATTGGAGGAAGTTGTGAAAAAATATAAATTAGTAATCTGTGATGAAGCTTTCTTATCTATAACACCTAATGGAGACAAAGAATCTTTAATACCATTAACACAAAGATTTGATAATTTATTAGTCTTGAGAAGCTTGACCAAAATCTTCAATATTCCTGGTCTTAGATTAGGTTATGTTATTGGCTCATCGAAGAAACTTAAACAATGGGAAATAAATAGAGATCCTTGGCCTTTAAATTCATTTGCTATTAAAGCAGGAATTGATCTACTAAGTAATAAGAAATTCTATGAACAGTGGACAAAACAGATTCACAGCTGGATAAATATTGAAAAAAAGAGAGTATTTGAAAAATTATCAAAAATAGAGAACCTTAAAGTTCATAACTCTTCAACCAACTTTTTTTTAATAGAAAGTAAAACATCCTTGGCGTCAAACATAAAATACTTAGAAAATAAGGGAATATTGCTTAGAGAATGCAGTTCATTTAGATTTCTTGACGAAAAGTGGGCAAGAATAAGTTTGCAGAATAGGAAAAATAACACTCTTTTATGTAAAGAAATTCAGAATTCCTTTAAAAAATAATTAATAAATTTTTTAATCTCATTTTTAGATTTAATTTTATTATTTTTTTCCATATTCTTCTTCATTAGATCTAATATTTCATAATGATTTTTTCCCTCTTTTAATTTTATTTTAAAAATTCTTTCTAGAGTTTCTTCAAAAACTTCTTTAGAAATTTTATTCTGATTGATTAAAACTGAGCCTCCACTTTCAGCAAGAATCATTGCATTTTTCTCCTGATGATTTTTTTTAGAATCTGGATATGGAATTAAAATTGAAGGTTTTTCAGCCTCCATTAGTTCATTGATTGTTCCTGCACCAGATCTCGATATTACAAGATCACAGTTTTGAATTAAAGCTGCTATTTCATTAGTAAATTTCTTTTGAATATAATTTTTGGAGTTTTTTACATGAAAAGGTTGTTGATTAGATTCACCAATGATATGAACTATCCGAAACTGTTTTTTTATTAAAAATTCTAGAGATTCATAAAGAATTTGATTTATAGCTTTTGCTCCTTGACTACCTCCCATAACAATCAAAAGAGGTCCATTTCCTTTTGGAACCCATTCTGGCAACAAATTTAATTTATAGAATTGCTCTCTTAAAGGTGTTCCAGTAAAAATAGTTTTACAATTTTTTAAATAAGAATTTGTTTCCTTAAATCCTAAAAGAACATAGTTACATAAAAAACCAAAATATTTCGTGACCATTCCTGGAATTACATTTGATTCATGAATAATGATAGGTATCCTGAGTAGTTTTGAAGCAACAATAGTAGGTGCTGATATATAACCGCCAGTCGTAAAAACTAAGTTAATTTTTTTTTCTTTTAAGATCCTAATTATTTGAAAAGTTGACATTAAAATTTCTATATATTGATAAAACAAAAAAATATTTTTTCTTGGTGTCTTTATATTCAAAGTCCTCAAATTATATTTTTTGGGAATGAAATTTGCATCAAGTCTTTGACGAGCACCCAACCAATTAATATTCCATTCATCTTCCAACTCTTTAGAAACTGCTAAGGCTGGGAAAATATGCCCGCCTGTACCACTGGCTGCGACTAATAAATTATTTTTTTTAGACATAAAAACTTTAATTAGTAGAATAAAAATAACCAATGATTAATATGTTTAATTTAAAATTATTCAAAAATATAGGATTTCTTCTCTACTTATTTATTTATCTTATTATTCCCTATCCAGCAATAACACAAACTTTAAAAGTTGATTTTATAAGAAATCTAGAAAACTCTTTAAATGCAAGAGATTTAGAATTCATTAAAAAAAATTTCAGAAATGAAGAAAACCAAAATATACCAAAACAATTTTCAAAGATTATTAATGATTTCCCTAACAGCAAATGGAAGATCAAAAGATTAAAATCTAATATTCCGAATGAATATATTTTGCGAATAAGAGTTTATGGGGAAAAAATAGTTAATGGAGAAATATATATACTCGAATCAAATTTTGATTATTTATTTTCAATCGTAAATGGGAAAATAGATGTTGAGATTATCAAAAATTTATTCACAACTATTAGAAACGATAATAAAAAGATAGATATTAGTTTTAAAATTCCTGATAAAGTTCTTACTGGTTCAAAATATGATATCGATATAATTCTAAATAAGCCTCTTGAAGAAGTGATAATTGCTGGAGCTATAAAATCTCATCAAGTTAATTCATTTTTTGAACAAGAAATATTATTGGAGCCATTGGCGTCAGGAGGGATTTTTAAGATAACAAGAGCCCCTTCAAAACCAGGGATACAAATTTGGTCAGGAATCATAGCTCACCCTGAAGGAATTATTACATTCACAAAGAGCATTGATATAGTTGATGAGATATAGCCTAAGCGTCGTTTAACGCAGCAACACCTGGTAAGGTTTTACCTTCTAAAAGTTCCAAACTTGCGCCGCCTCCAGTAGATATATGAGACATTTTCTCAGCTAATCCTGCTTTCTCGACTGCCGCGACTGAATCTCCACCACCAATTATTGTACAAACTTCAGAAAAAGCACTCAAGTCCGCAAGGGTCGTAGCTATTGCATTTGTACCTTCTGCAAATTTATCGAATTCAAAAACTCCCATTGGACCATTCCAAATAATTGTCTTACATTCTGCGAGAGCATTCTGAAAAACTTTAATGGAATCTGGACCAATATCGAGACCCATCCAATTTCCACTAATTGAATCAATTTGAGATATTTTACTATTGGCATCCGGAGAAAATTCATCAGCTAAAACAACATCAGTAGGTAATAATAATTCAACTCCTTTTGCTTTTGCTTTTTCTTCTAAATCTTTAGCAAGCTCAAGTTTATCTTCTTCTACAAGGCTCTTTCCAACATCTAGACCTCTAGCTTTATAAAAAGTAAAAATCATACCTCCACCAATCATGATTTTGTCACACTTGTCTAGTAAAGAATCAAGCACTCCTATTTTGCTACTAACTTTTGATCCTCCCACTATTGCGGCCAAAGGACGGTTTGGGGAATCTATTGCTCCTTGTAAGTATTTCAATTCTTTTTCTAAAAGGAATCCAGCTACTGAAGGACTTAAATAATTAGTAACACCCTGAGTTGAAGCATGAGCTCTATGAGCAGCACCGAAAGCATCATTTACATACATATCTGCATGGGATGCTAATTTTTTTGCAAACTCCAGGTCGTTCTTTTCCTCTTCACCAAAAAAACGAACATTTTCAAGTAACAGAACATCTCCATTAGATAAACTATTTGATTGTGAAACAGCTTCATAACCAATACAACTGTTAGTAAGAGCAACATTTTGCCCCAACAATTCACTTAATCTTGCTGCTACTGGAGTTAATCTCATTTTTTCATTTACCTGACCCTTTGGTCTACCAAAATGAGCAGCTAAAATAACTTTTGCAGAATGATTAATAAGATATTCAATAGTAGGGATCGCAGCACGAATACGCGTATCATCGGTTATTTGACCATCTTCATTTAATGGAACATTAAAATCTACTCTTACAAGAACTTTTTTTCCTTCTAAATGTGTCTTATCAAGACTGGAAAGAGATAATTTTGACATTAAACAAGCTTAATTTTAATCTTAAGACCCTAACGTTAATTTGGGCTTATTGGGTTAAAAAGTAGTTACTGTTACCTATGCCTTAATAAATTTTAAGAATTAACGATTATAAAAATTTTTTAGTCATTAAATTTATACTAAAATTTAGAGGTAAATACTTTTGAAACTTATAAAAACTAAAAGGAATACAAAATTTTATTTGATTTATTGAAGTGGACATACCCAAAATCCAATGGTACCCAGGCCATATCGCAAAAGCAGAAAAGAAATTATCTGAAGTTATCAATAAAGTAGATTTAGTTATTGAAGTTAGAGATGCACGAATTCCTTTGTCAACAGGACATCCACACTTAAATAAATGGATAAATAATAAAAAACATATTCTTGTTATTAACAAATCAGACATGATCTCCCCTAATACAATCAATAGTTGGAATAAATGGTTTAATTCTAAAGATCAATATCCTCTTTGGTGTGATGCTAAAAGAGGGATAGGAATTAAAGAAATTTGCAAGTCAGCCAAAGATTCTAGGTCGTCAATTGACGATAGAAGAATCTCTAGAGGAATGCGAATTAGGCCAATTAGAGCCCTTACACTTGGTTTTCCAAATGTAGGAAAGTCAGCATTAATTAATAGAATTGCAAAAAAACGAGTTGTGGATAGCGCTAGGAAAGCAGGCGTGACTCGTAATTTAAGATGGATAAAATTAGAAAATGGTATAGATCTGCTAGATGCTCCTGGTGTTATACCTCCAAATTTAGAAGATCAAAAATCAGCGCTTAATCTTGCGCTGTGTGATGATATTGGTGAAGCTGCTTATGAAATAGAGAGTGTCGCAATTGGATTTATCAAAATTATATCCACTCTCAACAAAGATAAGAATGCGAATATCTCAGTTAAACAAATATCTAATAGATATGGAGTTGATATGACCAAAGGCTTTAGGAGTCCTTCTGCTTGGATCGACGAAGCAGCTTCAAAACATACCTCAGGCGATAAAAGGAGAATGTCTCATAAGTTATTGGAAGATTATAGAAATCAAATGCTTGGTAAAATTGCTTTAGAAGTTCCACTATGGAATTAAATAATCAAAATTATTTCGGAATTGGAGAAGGTGAGCTTATAGAAATTATTTATGAGCTACCTCTGCCTATGAGGCTAGACAGATGGTTGGTAAGTAAAAGGCCAGAACAAAGTAGAGCAAGAATTCAACATTTTATAAATTCAGGTTTAGTACTTGTAAACTATAAGACCGCGAAAGCAAAGACCCCATTAAAAAATGGCGACAATATACAAATATGGATGCCTCCTCCAGAACCTCTTATTTATTTGAAACCTGAAAAAATGGATTTAAATATCCTTTTTGAAGACGACCACATCATAGTAATTAATAAACAATCAGGACTAATTGTTCATCCAGCCCCTGGACACAAATCTGGAACTTTAGTGAATGGATTACTTTTTCACTGTAAAGATCTACCTGGAATTAATGGGAAACTAAGGCCTGGGATTGTTCACAGATTAGATAAAGATACCTCCGGATGTATGGTGGTTGCAAAAAGCCAAGAGGCATTAGTAAATCTCCAGAAACAAATTAAAGAAAAAATAGCATCACGCGAATATCTTGCAGTTATTCATGGAGCACCTAATTCTGAAGAAGGCCAAATAGTGGGAAACATTGGCAGAGATAAATTAAATAGATTGAAATATAAAGTAGTTGAAGAAACTTCAGGAAGGTATGCCTGTACCTATTGGAAATTAGAAGAAAGATTTGGTAATTACTCATTAATGAGTTTCAAACTAGATACGGGGCGAACGCATCAAATAAGAGTACATTGCGCGCACATTAATCATCCAATTGTGGGTGATCCGTTATATGGAAGATGTAAAAAACTACCATGTAAATTAGATGGCCAAGCTTTACACGCCATTAAGCTTGGACTTATACATCCAATAAATGGTAAAGAAATGATATTTGAATCAGAATTACCATTAGATTTTCAAAAATTACTAAGTGTTCTTAAAGTTAAATAAGATTTAAAGAGGAATTTAGAAGCGATTTTGTATACGTGTTTTGAGTTTTAGCGAATATTGTAGAACTTTCTCCTTCATCAACTATCTTTCCGTGATTCATAACTAGCAACCTATCACAAAATCTTTTAGCAATGCCTAAATCATGAGTAATAAAGATAATCGTTAAATTCATTTTTTCTTGCAAGACTCTAAGTAATTCAAGAATCTCTATTTTTACTGAAGCATCCAACATATTAACGCTCTCATCACAAATCAAAATTTTTGGTTTCAACAATAGCGCTCTGGCTAATGAAATTCTTTGCAATTGACCACCAGATAATTGGCTAGGATAAGAATTAAAAAAATCATTATTTAAGGGAAGATTTAAATTTATTAACATTAATTTTATTTCTTTTTCGATTTTTCTTTTATCTGAAATTTTTTGAATAAAAAATATATCTTCCAAAATATTTTTAATTGTCATTTTCGGATTCAAACTTGAAAAAGGATCTTGGAAAATTATTTGCACATTATTGTTCTTTTTAAAAGATTTATTTTTTTTCGATGTATTATTTTTCTCATAAATTTTGATTTCACCACCTCTTACTTTAAGAAGTCCAATTAAAGCCCTACATAATGTACTTTTACCGCTCCCTGAAGAACCAACTATTCCAAGAGTCTCATTCTCATATAACTTGAAACTAACTTCATTTAAAGCCTTATTCCATTTATTAATGAAAATTGAAGAATTTAATTTATACCAATGTCTTAGGTTATTTACCTCTAGAACGACCTTATCTCGAGCATTATTTTTAGTATTTGGTTCTAATACTATTTTTGAAGCATTTACTAACTTTTTCCCGATATCTGATTTTGGTGATTGAAAAATATCTAATATATTCCCTTTTTCAACAATCGATCCCTTTTCAATTATTGCAACTTTTTTACACCACTTTGCTGCAAGATTAATATCATGACTAATTAAAATTAAAGTAGTATCAAATTCATTACATAGATGAATTATTTCTTGCATAATTTCAAAACTTGTTTTGGTATCTAAGCTTGTTGTAGGTTCATCAGCTATTAATAATTTAGGTTTCAAAGCAAGTGCCATTGCTATAGAAACTCTCTGTCTCATTCCACCGCTAAATTGATGTGGGAAAGAATCAAGTCTACTTTCTTCAATACCTACTTTTTGAAAAACTTCTCTTACTAATTTTTTAATAGCTATAGATGATTTAGTTTGATCATGTGTTTTAAATAATTCATATAAATGATCCCCAACTCTCATTAGCGGATTAAGTTTTTTTATAGAGTCTTGATAAATAAATCCAAAATTCTTTCTTCTAAATAATTGTGCATCTTTGTTATTTATTTTCCTAGGATCTACACTAGAAATCGATAGATACCCTTTAGAAGTGGCCTTTTCAGGCAATATATTTACTAATGTTTTTGCAAAAGTGGTCTTTCCACATCCAGAAGGTCCTATTATGGCCAAATGATCTCCACTATCTATTTCCAAATTAAAATTTTTGATAATAGGTTGCTGTTTTAGACCATATTTAACAGTAAGATTTTTAACTACAATAATTTTTTCTTTATTTTTTTCCATAATTCATAGCAAATTTTTCTAGACCTAAATAAAATACATTTAAAGCAATATAAAATGTCCGAGGCAGCTGCAAATTCAAAAGAAAAAAACGAAATTGAAGTTTCCAAAACTATTTTGCCTGAAAATAAAAAATATGAAAGTGAATCTTTGAATTATCAAATAAAAATTCCCGATTGGCTTCTTAAAGATATTCATAATTTTGAAAAATCAAATAAAGAAAATGATGAGAATCAAAACCTTATAGCAAAGGCTTTTAAACTTGCTTATAAAGCTCATTATGGACAATTCCGCGCGAGCGGCGAGCCATACATTATCCACCCGATTGCTGTTGCAAATCTCCTCAAAGAAATTGGTGCTAGTTCATCTGTTATTGCTGCAGGTCTTTTACATGATGTTGTTGAAGATACTGGCATTGATTTATCCGAAATAGAAACAAATTTTGGATTAGAAGTAAAAATACTTGTAGAGGGTGTAACAAAATTAGGCGGCATTCACTTTAACAACAGGACTGAAGCACAAGCTGAAAATCTTAGGAAAATGTTTTTGGCTATGGCCAGCGATATCAGAGTTGTCTTAGTAAAACTTGCAGATCGTCTTCATAATATGAGAACAATTGAATGGCTAAATGATGAGAAAAAACTAAGAATAGCTAGAGAAACAAGAGAGATTTATGCACCATTAGCTAATCGACTAGGAATAAACAGATTTAAATGGGAATTAGAAGATTTAGCTTTTAAATTCCTAGAGCCTAAAGAATATCTAGATCTTAAAGATCAAATCGCTGTTAAAAGAAGTGATAGAGAAAAAAGATTAAAAGTAACTTTGAATCTTATGAAGGAAAACTTGGTTTCAGCAGGTTTGAAAAATTTTGAAATAACAGGAAGGCCAAAACATCTTTATGGAATCTGGAGCAAAATGGAAAGACAACAAAAGCATTTTCATGAGATTTATGATGTTGCTGCCCTAAGAATTATCGTGGACAATTCAGATAGTTGTTATAGAGCTTTAGCAGTTGTTCATGATACTTTCAAACCAATCCCAGGTAGATTTAAGGACTATATAGGATTACCAAAACCCAATGGATACCAGTCCTTACACACTTCTGTGATTGGAAGACATCGACCTATTGAAGTTCAAATTAGAACTACTTCTATGCATCAAATTGCTGAATATGGTATTGCCGCTCATTGGCAATACAAAGAGGGTGGTTCTCCTGCTAAAAGTAATGCCGAGAGATTTAATTGGCTGAGACAATTAGTAGAATGGCAACAAGAAGGCAATGAAAGGGATCATAATGATTATTTAGCTTCAATTAAAGAAGATTTATTTGATGAAGAAGTATTTGTGATCACTCCAAAAGGAGATGTTGTTGGTTTAAGGAAAGGATCTACCGCTATAGATTTCGCTTACAGAATTCATTCTGAAGTTGGAAATCACTGTAATGGAATAAGAATAAATGAAAAGCTTTCTCCATTATCTACAGCACTTCAAAATGGTGACTTCATAGAAATTTTGACAAGTAATAATGCTAATCCAAGCTTGGATTGGCTGAACTTTGTAGTTACGCCAACTGCAAAAAATAGAATTCGCCAATGGTATAAGAAAAGCCATCGTGATGAAACGATTAAAAGAGGTAGAGATTTACTTGAAAAAGAAGTAGGAAGAAACGGTTTTGAAGCATTACTTTCTAGTGAAGCCATGAAAAAAGTTGCAAATCGATGCAATTTAAAAACTACTGAAGACCTTCTTGCATCTCTTGGTTTTGGTGGTTTAACTTTGCATCAAGTATTAAACAGACTAAGGGAAGAAATAAAATTACAGACAGAAGATGTAAAAAATGATTCTGACTCTGAAATAGCAAAATCTCTTAAAAGTAAAAGTAATTTATCCACTAATCAATCTAATACAGCAGCTAAATCGCCAATTTCTGGGATAGAAGGTCTTGATTACAGAATAGGTAAATGCTGTACCCCACTCCCTGGCGAGGATATTATCGGAACTGTGTCGCTCGGCAACCATGGGATAACAATACATAGGGAAGATTGTGAAAATGTATTACCAATTCCAATAGAGAGAAGATTACCTGTCGGTTGGAATCAAGATAATAAAACTGGAGATAATAAGTTTCCAATTCAGCTACGAATAGAAGTAATTGATAGAGTTGGAGTTCTTAAAGATATTCTTATGCGTTTATCTGATAAAGGTATAAACGTTAGCGATGCCAATGTTAAAACTGCTTATGGTAAACCAGCTATTATAAATCTTTGTGTAGGTCTTGAAAGTTATAATCAACTTCACAAAACAATTGAACAAATTAAATCAATGGCAGATGTTTTAGATATTGCCAGAGTTGGACAAAGTTAATTTTAAAATCAGATCAATCTATCTTTTACTTTTTATCTTGTAGATAAAGAAAACAATACTGCCGCAAATCAAAGCTAATAAAATACCTACACAAGATGAACCTAAGAGTAATTTTAGGGAAAAAATTCTACCTTGTTTCCATAAGTCATCAATAACTAAACTTTTTTCAAGAATTTTATTAGAAGAATGATTTAAGAAAATCGAACCAACTTTATAGTTAAAATAATAAAGTGGAATATAAGTAAAAGGGTTGCTTATCCAAGTACCAATTGCAGCTAGAACAATATTTCCCTTGGCTATTTTCGCAAAAAATACCCCTATTAAAGTTTGAAACCCAAAAAAAGGAAAGCAGCCACTAAATACCCCTATAGCTAAACCTTTAGCATTAAAGAAAGGACTTCCATTCTGATTCCTAAAAAATGATAGAATTTTCTTATAGGTAATATCTTTTTTAAATCTCATTCAGAAAAAAAATTTCAAAATTTTTGATAATCTTACTTAATTATCCATAACAAAGCGAGAGATGGATTCGATAGTTACTACAGAAGATACGATAGCCGCAATTGCTTCAGCTATAAGTATAGGAAAAGGAGGAGTTGCGATAATAAGAGTATCAGGAAAAGACTCAATAAATTCTTGCAAAAAGATTGTTCAAACTAAATCTAAATATGCATGGGAATCACATAGAGTTTTTCATGGTTTTATTCAGGAAAATAAACAAAATAAATTAATAGATGAGGTTTTAATTTTAGTGATGAAATCACCAAATAGCTTCACAGGAGAGGATGTTGTTGAACTTCATTGCCATGGAGGAATTATCATAGTAAATAAAGTACTAAAGAGATTATTATCTAGTGACTCAAGAGTTAGACTTGCAAACCCAGGAGAATTTAGTCAAAGAGCTTTTCTTAATGGGAAAATAGACCTTACTCAAGCCGAGTCGATTAATCAATTAATTAATGCAAGCAATACAAGATCAGCAGAGTTAGCTTTTAGTGGGATTCAAGGAGAATTAAAGAAAAAAATTGATGATATTAAAAATGATCTTATAAATCAACTTTGCGAAATAGAAGCGAGAGTTGATTTTGAAGAAGACTTCACAGATTTTGATTACACTAAATATCTAAAAAATATTAAAAAGGTAAAAGAAAAAATAGAATTACTAATAGAAAATGCAAAAAGGAATTCATATATTCACAATGGAATATCCATTGCGCTTATAGGTAAAACAAATGTTGGTAAAAGCTCTTTACTAAATTTGCTTGCAAAAAAAGAGAAAGCAATCGTAACTAATATTCCAGGAACAACTAGAGATGTTATTGAAGTTAATTTAACTATTAATGACATTCCAATGAAAATAATTGATACTGCTGGTATAAGAGAAACTCATGAACAAATTGAAAGTATTGGAATTAAAAAAAGTTTTGGGAAAATTAAAGAGTCAGATTTTATCATTTATATTTATAGTCTTGAAGAAGGATTGAATGAAGAAGACAAAAAAATAATAGAAGAAATCCCCAAAGAAAAATTAATTACTATTTTGGGCAATAAAAAAGATTTAATTGATTGCAAAAAAATTAATTCAAATGAGTTAAAGAACACAATTCTTATGAGCATTAAAAATAATGATGATGAAAGATTATTAATCGACACAATCATAAAAAAATGTGGATTAAAACAAGTAGAAAATATCAATATATTTTTAAACGAAAGACACCTAACAAATTTGTCTGCTTGCCTATCTAATTTAAATGATACTGATGAAATCATTAAAAATAAATTGCCATTTGATTTGTTATCAATAGAACTGAGAGATGGAATTCAAAACTTATCTAAAATAACTGGTCAAGAATTAACAGAGGAACTTCTAGATAATATTTTTTCTAAGTTTTGTATTGGGAAATAAATTTGAGTTAAATTACATAGTGATATATAGTTGATTCTCTAACTTCAGTTGAATTTTTATTAATTAATTATTTTTTAATTTAGTGGATTTAAATACTCCAATAATAAGTAAGATCATTGATAATTGGATCGATGAAGATATAGGTAGGGGAGATCTTACAAGTCCCTCTATTACAGAAGAGAATGGTAATGCATATTGGATTGCAAAAGAGGAGGGTATATTTTGTGGGGTTGAAATTATAAAAGAAATTTATAAAAAAATTGATTTAAAAATCAGTCCAAAATTTAATATCTCTGATGGAGATAAATTTGTTAAAGATCAAAAACTCTTAGAAATATATGGACCTTCAAAAAGTTTACTCGCTAGTGAAAGGATCAGCTTAAATATAGCAATGCATTTATCTGGAATATCAACATATACAAAGAATCTTATAGATCAATTAGAAGGCACAAATATAAAATTAGCAGATACTAGAAAAACGACTCCTGGCTTAAGAATATTTGAAAAATATGCATTCAAATGCGGAGGTGGAGTGAATCATAGAATAGGATTATACGATGCTGCTATGATAAAAGAAAATCATATTGCATGGACAGATAATCTTAAGAATGCAGTACAAAAAATTCGCCTAAATTCCCCTTTTACAACTCATATCATAATTGAAGCTGAGAATATCGAACAGGCAAAAGAAGCAGTATTAGCGGGAGCGGATAGTGTCTTATTAGATGAACTTAATCCTGAAACAATCAAAAAAAACGTTCAAGAATTAAGAGATTTATCAATTAATAGCATAAAAAAAGAAGTCAATAAAAATTTGATAATAGAAGTTTCTGGAATAAACCCTGAAGAAATTAGTAAATATCTAATAAAAGGTATTGATTTGATTTCAACAAGTTCTTCTATTACCAAAAGTGATTGGATTGATTTAAGTATGCGTTATATTAATTAATCATATAGATAAATAATTGAATAAATAATGCTAATCATTTTTAAAGAATTAACAAATAACTTCGAACAAACTCTTTTAGATAGTCTTAAAAAAAATGATAAAGAAAGAGAATTCGAAATTCTTAGAAAAAATATAATCACACAAACAACAAAAGAGGAATTTGGTGATTATCAATGTAATGTTTGTTTAAGTTTATCTAAAATATATAAAAAGAATCCAAGAGATATTTCTAATGATTTTATTAATCTTTTAAATAAAAATAAAAGCATAGCAAAATTATGTAAGAGTCTAGAAATAGCTGGACCTGGATTTATAAATATAAAATTAAAAGATGAAGTTCTAATAAATGAAATTAAATCAAATATTAAATGCCAAAGGGGTGGAGTACCTAAAATTAAAAAAGATTTAGATAGTGGCTTATCAAATAAAGTCATTGTAGATTTTTCTAGTCCTAATATTGCTAAAGAAATGCATGTAGGGCATTTAAGATCAACAATAATAGGAGACTCAATATCAAGAATTTTTGAGTTAAGAGGTTATCAAGTATTAAGACTAAATCATGTTGGCGATTGGGGAACGCAATTTGGAATGCTTATTACTCAGCTCAAAGATTTATATTCAAATGATTTAGAGGAGATAGGCAAAATTAAGATAAGTGATTTAGTTGAATTTTATAAAGAATCAAAAAAAAGATTTGATAATGAATCTGAATTCCAAAAAAGATCTAGAGAGGAAGTAGTTAAGTTACAAAGTGGAGATATTAAATCGATTAAAGCTTGGAAATTATTGTGTGATCAATCTAGAAAAGAATTTGATGAAATCTATAAAAATTTAAAAATAAAAATAGAAGAAAGAGGTGAATCTTTTTATAATCCCTTCTTAAAATCAGTTATTGAGGATTTGAATTCAAAAAAAATATTAGTAGAAGATCAAAAAGCAAAATGTGTATTTTTAGATGGTATGACTAATAAAGAAGGCAAACCTTTACCGCTAATTATTCAAAAAAAAGATGGGGGTTTTAACTATGCCACCACAGATCTTGCTGCTATAAGATACAGATTTAATAAACCTCCTAATGGGGATGATGCTTCGAGAATTATTTATGTAACTGATCATGGACAAGCAAATCATTTTGCTGGAGTTTTTCAAGTTGCAAAAAAAGCAAAATGGATCCCAGACAATTGCCAAGTAGACCATGTCCCTTTTGGTTTGGTTCAAGGAATTGATGGCAAAAAACTAAAGACAAGAGAAGGTGAAACAATACGTTTAAAAGATTTATTAAAAGAAGCAGTTAGAAGAGCAAAAGAAGATTTATTGAAAAGATTAGAAGATGAAAATCGTTATGAGACAGAAGATTTTATTGCAAATACTTCAAGAATAATTGGATTAGGAGCTGTTAAGTATGCAGATTTAAGCCAAAATAGGATTACAAATTATCAATTTAGTTTTGATAAAATGCTTTCCCTAAATGGTAATACGGCTCCTTATTTGTTATATACACTTGTAAGAATTGCAGGAATTAAAAGAAAAAATGATTTTGTTTATGACTCTAAAGATTTTCAATATACAAATTATCAACATAAATCTGAGTGGAAACTTATCAGAAAATTACTTAAGTTCGATGAAGTCATAATATCTATTGAAAAAGACTTAATGCCAAATAGATTATGCAATTATCTTTTTGAGCTATGTCAGACTTTTAATAGATTCTATGATCAAGTTCCAATACTCAAAGAAGAAAAATATATAAAAATTTCTAGACTGAATTTATGTGATCTAACTGCAAAAACACTAAAATTAGGCTTAGAGCTTCTAGGAATTGAAACTTTAGAAAGAATGTAATGAATGATTTTGATCAATTAAATAATCTTTTCCCAAGACCAAGAGAAGAAATAATAAATATGCAGTCTTACTCTGCACCTTTAGAAAATAGAAGAAATTTACTCCGCTTAGACTTTAATGAAAATACTCTAGGTCCAAGTCCTAATGTTTTCCAGGCATTACAAGCGATAAAATTAAATGAGATTTCAATTTATCCAGAATATAATTTATTAAAAAATTTTTTATGTGATAAATATCTTGATTCAAGAAAATTTGATAATGATGAAATAGGAATTTTTAATGGAGCAGACGCGGCAATAAATGCAATCTTCAATTGCTTTGGAGAAAAAGATCAAATATTTCTAACCACGAATCCAACTTTTGGTTACTATTCTCCTTGTTCAGAAATGCGAGGGATGAAGAAAATAACTTGTTCTTACATTGGCGAAAATTTTCTATTTCCCATCGAAGAATTTAGTGAAAAAATTATAAAGTATAATCCAAAGTTAATATTTATTTGTAATCCAAATAATCCGACAGGAACAGTTTTAAGTTCTCAAGAGATAATTAACTTAGCAAATATCAAAAAAGATTCATTGATAATTGTTGATGAACTATATGAAAAATTTAATGGAGATAGTCTTCTTGAATCGATAGATTTTGAAAAGAATAACAATATAATAATAATCCAATCTCTCTCAAAAACAGCTGGCTTAGCTGGTTTGAGAATAGGTTTTACTTTTGGCAATAAAAACTTAATTAATTACATTAATAAAGTTACAGGACCATATGATGTAAATAGCTTTGCCATAACGGCAGCATTAGCAGCACTTAAAGACAAATCATATATTAATAATTATGTTTTAGAGGTAAAAGAAGCGAGGGAATGGATTTTAAATAAATTTAAATCAACAAAAATCAGAACTCATTTTAGTGGTGGTAATTATTTCTTAATTTGGCCAAAAAAAGATCCTAAAATTTTAATAAAACAGATGAGAGATAAAGGTATTCTTATCAGAAGTATGGAAAACAAAAAAGATATTGGTAAGTCAATAAGGGTTAGTATTGGAACTAAAGAACAAATGATTTTTTTCTGGGAAAATTATAAGGTCTTAGATTTAATAAATTAATTACCAAAAATATAAATTGTATTTTGATCGATTCTTTTAGGTTTTATTTGAAAATCTTTTCCAACATATTTTACTTTAAAATTTTTCATATTTTCGATAAACAAATCAGCATTTGAGAAATCACATTCTTTGTTAATTTTTTTGCCACGAGCAAAGTGAACAGGAATAACTACATTAGGTTTTAGAAGCTTAACTATTCTTGAAGCCTCTTGCCCATCATACGATTTTATTCCTCCTCCAATTGAAATAAATAAGATATCTGGGCGAGACAAAATAATTTGACTATTTATATCGATATCACCAGCAGCGCCTCCCATATGAACAATTTTAAGATCATTCTGCTCCCAACTCCAAACAGTTGCCATCCCAAATCTTCTTCCATCAACTCTGTCATGTGGGACAGAAATTCCATTTAATAAAATATCCTCAAATTGATAGATACCTGGCTCTACAAACATTAATTGATTATTAGGGTTATATCCTTCATCTGGAAGCCTAGAACTAGCCAAAATAAAATCTGGATTGACTTCTTTTGGCTCTTTTAAATTGCTGGCACAACCTATTGCTTTAAAGGGATTTATAAGAATCGATTTTTCAGCACTATTAATTAAGAAACTACTATGTCCCAGACTTTTTATAACTAAATTCCTTGCCAATAATGAGGTAGGTAAAAAAGAGCTAAATAATATAAAAAAGAAAATTTTTTTAATTTGAGAAATCATATTATAAATTTTTTTTGTATTTTACTTTTGTTCAGCCATTTTTAGAAAATTACTAATTAATTTGTGACCAAATTGTGTCAATACACTTTCAGGATGAAACTGTACTCCATGTAAATGCTTAAATTCTTTGTGAGAAATAGCCATAATAGTTGAGTCTTCTAAAGTCGCAGTTATCTCTAAACAAGTTGGTAATGAATTTGAATCAACTATAAGACTATGATATCTAGTCGCCACAAATGGAGTCTCGATATCTTTAAACAAACCTTTTTGATTATGAAATATTTTGGATGTCTTACCATGCATAAGTTCTTTCCCAACTATAACCTTACCTCCAAAAGCTTGGGCCAAAGCTTGATGCCCTAAACAAACTCCTAATGTCGGAATATTTTTAGATAATTTTTTTAGTATTGGCAGACAAATTCCAGATTGATCTGGATTACCAGGTCCTGGAGACAATAGGATGCCACTAGGATTTAGTTTGATAATTTCATCTAAAGTAATTTCATCATTTCTTTTAACTATTAATTCTCTAGTTATTTCATGCTCAACAGAAAGTTCTCCTAAATATTGAACAAGGTTATATGTAAAACTATCGTAATTATCAATAACAAGAAACATATTTATATAGATTCAAATAACAATTTAATTTGAGGAACAAAAATATATACAGCAATAATAACAGAATTAATGGAAGCTAATAACACTGCTCCTGCAGAAGTATCTTTTGAAATTTTAGCCAAACTACTAAATTCTTTTTTTACTACTAAATCAACTATTGATTCAATAGATGTGTTTAATATTTCTAATATTAAAACAGACATAATTGTAGCAATCAAAATTACATAATTACTTTGACTAATTTGCAGTAAAAAACCAATCACTAAACTTATAACTGCAAAAATTAATTGAATTTTAAAATTTCTTGAAGTTTTTAATACGTAAATAATGCCACTAAAAGCATACTTAAAACTTTTTAATACATTACTAGAAGTTTTATATGATTCTATTCTATTTTTTAGATAGTTTATTTTTTTGTCCATAGATTTTTAATCTAATTTTTTAATTAAATATTCCTGAAAATTTAACATATTTTCTAAATCAAGATCATTATTATGTTCCCATCCCAAAAGATGTAAAAATCCATGACTAGCCAACCAGAGCATTTCTTTATAGATTGAATGTTTATATTCATAAGATTGCTCAAGTGCGATCTCTAATGATATAAATATATCTCCTAACTCTATATGATCTAAATTATTTAGAGAGTCGTCAGAAATGATTGGAAAAGATAGAACATCAGTTGGATCATTTTTTTGCATCCACTTTTTGTTCATAAAAGCAATTTCTTGATTAGATATTATCTGTAAGCCTAATGAAAAAGATTTTTTTTCAAAAATGAAATTTGGCAGTTTATAATCTTCTTTTTTTAATATTATTTTTATCCAAGATAAAAAAACTTTCTCCCAAAAATTAGATTCAAAAATAAGCTTATTTTTAGAATCTTTTAACTTATTTGCAAATTGAGAAAATTCATTACATTTAAAAACCAAATCTAAATTTATTTCAGAAATAATTTTTTCTGTCATACATTCTTATACAGGAATATTAGGCTTACCTATTGTGGCTACAAGTATTAATATCCCAATTAAAACTAGAAAGGTTATTGAAAAATGAGAAAGACTTTTTGAACCCTTCCTTACCATATTTCGCATAGCAAGCTTTATAAAGCTTGGAGGAGAAACTTTTTTTGCTATATTTTCGTTTTTATTTTTCATTAGTTATTCAATAGATTCGTTAGAAGAAATATTCATGCGTAATAATTCATGAATAAATGGTTCAAGTCCACCATCTAAAACACTATCTAAGTCGTTAGTCTCCTGCATAGTCCTGAGATCTTTTACCATTTGATAGGGATGAAAAACATAATTTCTTATTTGATTGCCCCATGCAGCTTCCACAATATCACCTTTAATATCAGCGACTTCTGCAGCTCGTTGTTCTTTAGCAATCACTAGTAGTTTAGACTTAAGAAGTAACATAGCTTTTTCTTTATTTTGTAATTGAGATCTTTCTTGTGTACATCTTACTGAAATCCCTGAAGGCAAATGAACAATTCTCACCGCTGTTTCTACTTTATTAACATTTTGTCCTCCAGCCCCACCAGATCTACTTGTTGTAATTTCTAAATCTTTTTCAGGTATATCAAGTGAAATATTATCATCTAATTTTGGCATGACCTCTACCCCAGCAAAGCTGGTTTGTCTTTTACCATTAGCATTGAAAGGAGAAATTCTTACTAATCTATGAGTTCCTTTTTCATGTTGCAGATAGCCGTATGCATATTTTCCATCAATTTCGAACGTTACACTTTTAATACCTGCTTCTTCTCCTTGAGATAATTCATTAATGACAAGGCTCATTTGATTATTATCGGCCCATCTTGAGTACATTCTTAATAATATCTCTACCCAATCCTGCGCATCTGTTCCACCCGCACCTGCGTTAATAGAAACTACTGCTCCTTCCTTATCGTATTCACCACATAACAATCTTTCAAATTCCCATTTATCCAAATTCTCTCTTAATTTCTTTAATCCCAGCTGCGATTCTAAAATCATTTCCTCTTCAGGTTCTAGAGAATAAAGCTCAAGAGAGGCATTAGCATCAGAAATCAAAGTTTTCCATTTATCTAACAATTCGAGTTGTGCTTTGACATCATCAAGGATTAACATTTGCTTTTTAGCTTCTTCTTGAATTTCCCAAAATTCAGGCTGAGCAGAAATTTGCTCTAACTCTTTCCTTTTCGCTTTTAATCTTGGAACGTCAAAGACAATCCTGAGCATTACCCAGGCGCTCTGTTAGTTCCGAAAGATCTTTTTTGAAATCTGTAATATCTATCAAAATAGAATTTAATCGTTATTTATAATCTAACAAGCACTTTTGTTTAATAGTATAAACTAAGTATTATTTTAAAAAAATGTCCAAAGTTGAAATTTATACTTGGCAATATTGCCCATTCTGTATTCGAGCGAAATCACTACTCAAGAAAAAAAATGTAAATTTTACAGAATATAAAATAGATGGCGACGAAGATGCCAGAGCATTGATGATTGAAAGAGCTGATGGTAGAAGAACATTACCACAAATATTTATAGATAATGAGGGTATCGGAGGCTGCGATGATCTCTACGCATTAGAAAATGAAAATAAATTAGAAGCATTATTAAACTAGATCTTATGAAATTTCTATTCGTAATAGATCCAATTAAAAATATAAATCCCTTAAAAGATTCAACTGCTGCTTTAATGCAAGCATCATCAAAAAAAAATATTGAAATCTGGAGTTGTACTCCTCAAGACCTGGAAGCTAGAGGTGATGAAGTATGGGCATCTTCCGTAAAAGTTGAAGTAATTCCGTGGATTTCTTTCAAAGAGAATGATTGCATACCTCTTGCTGAATTTAATTGCATTTGGATGAGAAAAGATCCTCCTGTAAATGAGGCTTATTTATATGCAACCCATCTTTTAGAAGTTGCCGAAAGAAAAGGAGTAAAAGTAATTAACAAACCCTCATCGTTGAGAGCGTGGAATGAAAAGCTAGGTGCTTTAAGATATAGCCACTTAATGGCACCTACAATAGTTGCGAGTAAGGTAAAAGATCTTATTAATTTTGCAAATATAAATAATGAAGTAGTCATAAAACCTCTTGGAGGAAAAGGTGGTCAAGGTGTTATAAGGATCAATAAAAATTCTCCAGGAATTAAATCAATCATTGAATTAATCACTTCTCAAGAAGAATTACCCGTTATGATGCAAAAATTTATTCCTGAAGTCATAGAGGGTGATAAAAGAATAATTATCGTAAACGGAGAAGCAATTGGATCAATAAATAGGATTCCTCAAGGAGGCGATTTTAGGAGTAATTTAGCGATGGGAGGCAAGGCTGAACCCACATTATTAACAGAAAAAGAAAAAAGTATCTGCTCAGAATTATCTCAACACTTCAAAGATGAGGGTTTATTTTTTGTAGGTATTGATGTAATAAATGGAATGCTTAGCGAGATTAATGTAACCAGTCCAACAGGTTTAAGAGAAATAGAAAATTTATCCAATAAAAATGTTTCAGAGGAAGTTATTGAAAAATTAGTAGAAATTATCTAGGATTTTTAGCGCAAAATATCTGTTTTACTATAGATTCAAATTTTAATTGAATCTCATCTATTTCTTCTTCTAAAACGGAGCCAGAAACTATACCTGAACCTGCAGTAAATTCAATATTTTCTTCAATACATCTTGCACCTCTTATTGCCAAAAGAAATGAAGCATTGCCTGATGAATCAACCCAACCCATTGGAGAAGCATAATTTCCTCTAGGAAAAGACTCAAGAGTGTTTATCCAATCCAATGCTGCATTTTTTGGGTATCCACAAACAGCTGGAGATGGATGTAAGTTTTTAAGCAATTCAAAAGGACAAATATTTTCAACTTTAGAGAAAATGAGTGTTTGCAAATGAGAAATATCTCCAAATGAATTTACCTTGATATCACTTTTTTTAAAGTTTGTTATTTTTGAAACTTCTAAAGATTTTATCAAATGTTGTATTACATAATTATGTTCCTTTAAGTCTTTTGTACTTTTTAGGAGTTTCTTAAAATTTGAATTAGTAGAGATAGTTCCAGCAAGAGCTTCTAAAGTTAAATTAGGTTTAGAGAAAGAAAATAATTTTTCTGGAGATGCTCCAAACAAAATATCCTTACTATTCCTTTTCCAAACGTATCTACATGTATTTGGTTGCTTCTTTTTAAATCTTTTTAAAATTTCTACTAAATCTAATTTATTTTTAAGTTTTATTTTTATCCTATTCGCTAAAACTATCTTTTCGAGGATATCTTTCTCTACTAATTGAATTCCTCTATTTACTACTTTTTTCATGTTTGTTTTAGAAGTTTCTAAGGAGCGTGAGAAATCATCAATAAAAGGGGAATCAAAACTAGTTTTTAAGCCAGATGATTTTATTAATTCTGAGCCAGAATTAATAACTTGATTTCTAATTGTCCATATTTCTTCAATTAATGTTCTTAATGATGATTTACCTTCAACATGACCATTGATTCTTAACCAGCAATTCTTGCCACTTTTAGTAATTAATATTTTTGGCAAAATGGCTTCCAAACTAGGGATATCTGAAGTTAAATTCTTATTATTCAAATTTTCAGAGAAAGAAAATAAATAAATTATTTTTGAAAGTGCAGAATTATGCGATTCATTAGTTAAGTTAATTAAATTTTTAAAATTCTCAGAATTAAACTCTTTTGCTACCTCAAATCTTTTTGGGCCATCCAGAGTAACATATTTACACTTCTCGAAAGCTATATATGAAATGCCATCAGATTCCTCCCAAAATGAAGAAAACGCATATTGATTTATTAACAATTCATAAACTTGAAATAAATCAATACAAGGAATCTCAACACAAATACTTACTAATCCAGAATTTTCAACTTTCTTAGCGAAAGAGGAAAATACATCTTTTAAAAAATCTGTTAAGTTTAAATCATTTTTCATTACTTATTGAAAATAACTAAAAATGATGCAATAAAGTAAAAAATGTAACTCAATTTATAAACTACATTCAATAATTATCTAATTTTGCGTGTTAATTAAAAATGGACGAAGATAAAAAAAAATTATGGAAAAAAGCAATAAAATGGCCTCTTTATTCTGTTGCCATACTTCCAGTTTTAATAACAGGGGCTTACTTGCTCAATCAATATGAAGAGGTAAAAATTTATAATTTGATTTCATTTACTTTAGCTGCAATTTTGATATTACTTTGGGAAAATCTAACTAATGATTTATACGATGCAGAAACAGGAATCGATGAATTTAAATTCCATTCAATTGTAAATCTTGTAAAAAATAAAAAAATAATTTCATTTATTGCATATACATCTTTAGTTATTGGTTTATTAATAATTTTTGTTATTTCAGTATCAACAAGTATAAACATTTTTATTTTGGTGGCAGCTTGCTGCTTCTTAGGATATTTATATCAAGGTCCTCCTTTTAGATTGGGCTATCAAGGTTTAGGAGAACCATTATGCTGGCTTGCATTTGGACCTTTTGCATACTCTGCAGTCTTAATTGCGTTAAATCCGTCTAATATTTATTTCGAAGATATTCCATGGAAAGTTTCTTTATTACTTGGTTCAGGACCTTCCTTGGCAACAACTCTTGTATTATTTTGTTCTCATTTTCATCAAATTTCTGAAGATAAAAAGCATGGGAAAAATTCACCTTTAGTTCGCTTAGGGGCAAAAAAAGGTTCTCAATTTGTGCCTTGGATAATTTTTACAATATATATTTTTCAACTTTTCACAATAGTTTATGGATTTATTCCAGTGTTTTGCATCCTTTATTTGCTTAGTTTCCCTCAAGCCATAAGACTTATAAATTTATTAAAATCCTCGTATGCAAAACCTTCTGCAATAAAAAATTGCAAATTCGTCGCAATAAAATTTCAAACTCTTAATGGAATTGGTTTAATAACAGGATTAATATTTAATTACTTGCTAAATAAATGAACTTAATATTTCAAAAAAAATCTTATAGCTTTAAGTTATCGGCCAAAGTAGAAAATTCTAAAACCAATTACCATACAAAATCGGGTTGGATAATTAAATTAATAAGTAATGATAAAAAAATAGGTTTTGGAGAAGTTTCACCGCTACATAAAAAAGACTTAAAAAAGTGTGCGAAACAATTAGATATGATCCCTGAGCATATAGAGGAATTTAATTTATCTGAGCAAATAAATATTTTTCACCCATGCATTCAATCTGCAATAAATTCTGCATTAGCTGAGATCAATGGAAAAATAATTTTTAAAAAAAACTACTACTTTGATGAAATTGGTAAAACAGCCATATTGTTAAATCATGAAAATGTAGTTTCAGATCTAAATGATATTAAAAAAAGACATTGTGATATTGGAAAATCATTAACCTTAAAATGGAAAGTAGCACTAAAAAATAACCATGAGGAAGAAGCAAAATTAGAAGAAATTTTAAGCAAAATAGGTAATAATATTAAGTTAAGAATAGATGCTAATGGTTCTTGGGGAAGAGACATAGCTAATAGATGGGCTGATATTTTGAAAGATAATAAAAATATAGATTGGTTAGAACAACCTCTCTGTGTTGATGATATTGATGGACTGACAGAACTAAACAAAAAAATTCCAATAGCTTTAGACGAATCACTTTTAAAATTTCCAACTTTGATTGATGAGTGGAAGGGTTGGCAAATTAGAAGGCCTTCTCAAGAAAATAATCCAGTTAAGCTTTTAAGAGAATTAGAAAATAAAAAAGCTTTAATATCTATAAGTACCTCATTTGAAACTGGAATAGGAAAGAGATGGCTCCATCATTTATCTTCTCTACAATTACAAGGACCAACGCCAAAAGTTCCTGGTTTAGCAATGAATAAATTCCCTAATTCGTTTCTATTTTTAAATGAAGCAAAAAAGATATGGGATCAACTATGAAAAATAAAATTCATACTATTGAAGTTGAAAATAACGAAACTCAATCTGTAGAAAAAATTATTGAAAAAATTAGAGAGAATAAAATTATTTATGTAAAAAACAAATTTTATGAAGACAAAGATGTATTAGATTCAATTACTGAAAATGGGCCAGCAATTATCTTAAACAGTAGTGGGAGTTCTGGAAAACCGAGACAATGTTTTCACCATTTAAATAATCTTAAATTATCTGCAACAACATCAGGTCAATGGCTAATAGAGCAAGGATTTGAATTACAAAACTGCTTAATTTTAAATACTTTACCCCTGAACCATATAAGTGGATTAATGCCAATTTTTAGAAGTCAAACTTGGGGATGTGATTGTATTAATATTTCTCCGAATTTGATAAAAAAAACTCGAGAACTTTTACTTTTCACAATTAAATTTAAAAAAAACAAAAAACACTTGATTACGTCATTAGTACCTACCCAATTACAAAGACTTTTAGCTCAAAAAGATGGAATTAGTTGGCTAAAAATTTTTGATCTAATTTGGGTAGGTGGAGCTTCAATTTCAGACGAAACTGCAGAACAATGTATAAAAGAAAAAATAAAATTAGCACCTTGTTACGGCTCTACTGAAACAGCAGCAATGGTTACGAGTTTAAAACCAAAAGAATTCTTAATGGGTTTTAAAAATGTTGGAGAAATACTACCTGATACAAAAATAAGAATTAACGCACAAGGATTAATCGAAATAAAATCAGCCAGAATTGGAATCGAAATAATAGATTCTTTAAAAACTGAAAATTTCAAAAATAAAAATGGGTGGTGGCAAACAAGTGATTTAGGCGAAATTAAGCAAATCAATAATTCTTACTATTTAAAATTTGTTGGAAGAAGTGATAATGCCTTTAATTCAGGAGGAGAAGTTGTTTTCCCTGAAGTAATTGAATCTAGATTAAATGATTTCATTATGAAAGAAAATATCCCAATTAATAAATTCAATATTTCGAAAGTATCTAACAAATTATGGGGAAATAAAATTAAAGTAATAGTTGAATTTAGAGAACTTACAA
>QCDN01000019.1 GCA_003280885.1 Prochlorococcus sp. AG-355-J04
ACTTGAAAAGGTAAAGAGAAAAAAAGAATGGGTCAATTTTCTATAACTAAATTAGACCAAATAATCCTGCAGTAAAACCAACAGCCGAAAAGAATGTGAACTCAATCAAATCTCTTGGGGCAGAGTTCATAAATAAACCGATTTGAGTCATGATTTTATGACTTGAGAGAATCTTTTAAATCAAACTTTTCAGCTTTTTCAATTTGACACTCGGTATCATCTTCAGCACATTTGATTTCAGCTTTTTTGTTCATGTGGCTACTACAACCGCCTGCTATAACTGGTAAACCGGTCGTAGCCGTAAAACCAGTTAAACACGCAAAAGCTATATAAGGAAAAAGTCTTTTCATTTAATTGTTACTTTATGTAAACTTATTATGTTACATAAAAAGCTCAAGTGTGAGTAGCTGATAATTCGCGTGCACCCTATACCAATCATCTAAAGTGATTTAGCAAACCTATGAGTTTTATATTTATCTGAGTATTTTTACTTATATGTTGAGTTGAAGACTTTAAATAATTAATGTTTATTTTGGGTTTATATATAAGTCATGGATAAAGAACATTTAATTGATTTAATATCTAATAGCATTATTTCTGAGATTAAAGATCTCGAAATTAATGAGGAAAAATTGATTGCAAATAATTATTTAAATAATCTGAATTTAAATCAGCTTAGAATAATTTCTAAAGAATTTATTTTGTAATTTTTATTGAATATTTATTTAAATAAATGAGATTTTCTTTACTATCATTTGAATTTTAATAAGTTAATACCTTTTAATATGAATGATTCAGAAGAATTTAAACCTAGCCTTAAACAAATAAATGAGGATATCAGACCTACATGGGAAGATATCAAAAAACAATCAGAAGTTTTAGTTAACAAACTTGGTTGCCCTAGATCATTTGTAGGAGGAATGCTTCATGCAATAGCAAGCGACTTCTCTGATATGAAAACTTGGGAATAAATGAAAAACTTATTACTTACACCACTTTTCAAACTATTCAAAAAAAGCACTTTCCTTATTTTTCTTTAATTTTATATGGGGCGGTAATTAAAAAATATTTTATATTAATCATTTTTTTTCAGAACCCCCAATAAATATTTTTGAGGTTGACAATAAATAAAATTTTTCATGAAGAGTATTTGAGAATCGTTTTTCTTCGTAATAAAATTTTAAATCAAGTGGAGAAATATTCTCATCAAACCATTCGTCATATTTTATATAATTATTTTTTGCGAAATAAGACATTTTAAAATACCTTATTTTTTCTACCCTTAGCAACCATTACCACTGGCACTAATAGATATGTAAAGAAAGAGATTAAGAAAATATCTATATTCATTTTAAAAAATACCTGGGATGATCCAGCCAAAAAGACCGTAGTTTACAACCAATGCGAATAAACCCATCATTGTCATTCTTCCATTGGTTCTCTCGGCATTTTGCCAATAAGTTGGTTTTGAGTTTTCCATTTTTTAATTGTTCGTTAATAAGAGTGATTAAATTTTTATAGTGCGTAAGCAATACTTGGTGCTATCGCAGTAGTTATTACTGCAATGCCAAATAGTGATATGGCAATTAGATATGTTTTCATAAGAGTCCTACTTTTCCTGCTGTAATACCCACAGTAAGAAAGAAACCAAACTCTAAAAGGTCTTTAGCACTTGAAGGGACTGAGTTAAATAAAGATGAAATGAAAATCATTTTGGTATATGTTCTCTAAGCTCCTTGGGGAACGTAGTTGTACACCGGGGAGATTAATCCACCGCCATCATCATCGTCATCATCATCATTCCATGGCAAATCACTCAACATTAATGCACTAACAAGAAATACTGTTATGACTGGCATAAAAGGAAAAAGTATAGTGTTAATCCAAGTGTTAATTCCTGCCTCGAGCATTACACAAAGCCTGGAATAATTTGACCTGTTGTTAGATAAGCGCCAACAAGAGCAATAAAGCCCATCATTGCAAATCTGCCGTTAAGCTTCTCAGCTATAACCTTTTCCTTCTCAACTGTTTTTGTGTTTTTCATTAGAACCAACCAGGAATAATTTGACCAGTTGTTACGTATGCGCCAACAGCTGCAACGAAACCGAGCATTGCTGCCCAACCGTTAAATCTTTCTGCTTCTGGGGTCATTTTTATAAAAAGTAATTTATGTAAATTAATGTAACATTAATATTAATTAATGTAAAGAAATTAGTCGCATATACTTGTATTTATATTAAATCTATACGTTACTGTTACATAATTGTATTTTATTGTGTATCTGCGCAAAAATTTTTAAAGGTTTAGGTCAAGTAGTTTTATAAGACTTCAATTGAAAGTCGATCTAAACTAAGGAGAAATTAGCTCCTTTTTTAATGTCAAATACTAAAGCCATAGAAGATTTAATTAATGGTTATGCAACCAGTGAAGATTCTTCTTTTCTAATACCAAACGTAACTGAGGATTTTTTGGCTGTAAGACCGAGTGGAAATCCAATCTCTGCAAAGGGATTAGTGGGAATGTTTGATAGTAAAGACTTAGTTGCAGAATCATCAGAACTAATCAAAACCCACAAGATTGAAATTTACGGTGAGATAGCTTACGCAGTTTTTACCTTAAATGAAATCTTTAGTTATAAAGGGAATCAAAATAAAGATCTTTCAACTTACACGTGTATTTTTAAAAATGTAAATGGTACTTGGAAATATTCTTGGATGCAAAGATCACAAGGAACTACTGATATGAAAACTTGGGAATAAATGAAAAAATTATCCGAATCCCTTAATCATTTTTTCTGATTGATATCCTGATTTCACGAATTTAGTATTATCAGTCAATATTTAAATGATTTTTAAAAAGAGTTTTTGGTTTTTTTGAAGTAGTTTTCTTAAGATATTCAGGGATATAACTATATGAAACTAATTTCTCATCAGCATTATGAAAGTAGTTTTGAAATTCATTAAAGTACTTCTGGGGTAGAGTGAGGGGTTTTTTAATCTTCATTTTTTCCTCCTAATTAGTAATGAAAATAAGGAATTTCTTCTAATTTTTTTGGAATAAAAGAACAGATGCCAAATTGCATACATTCCATTTGATCATCAGTCAAAGCTCTCGAGTTTGAATTCCGACCTGAGAATGTATCTAGAAAAAAATGTATTGTATTTTGAATCTTATGTTTATAAGGATTTCCGCAAGACATCATTAACCTCCTTTGTTTTTTGAAAATTTTTAAACCCTATTATTCAGCAATGCAATAGGGGTCGCTTTGTGATTTGCTGCAAAAAATTGTTTTGCGTAGATAGGCTTTTTCATATTTTCTATAAATACTTTGAGTCATGAAAACTCCAAAATAAATAAGTAAGACAGTCAATATGAGTAGCTCTAATCCTAAGTTGGTCATTTGATTAACCTCCTTTGATTTGAGTATTATTTAGTACGTTTGATATCTAAAAAGCAAGCGTATGAATACCTAAAAAAATATCAGGCAATTACTTTAATTAACTTCGAAACTAAAAATAAGAATTTATTTTAAATACTAAGTTTCAAATAAATCAGCATATCTACGCATATACAAAAAAATTTATCCGTACTAGCTTCCTATTAGTCAAACGGAGGGATTAGAAATGATCGATAGTCCACCAGAGAAGTTCATTAGATTGGTTTAAGCAGCCGACAACATTAACAACAAGGATCAATGATTTAGGTGCGTTGTTAATTTATTCCGACACATAACTAAGTGAAAGAGATTGATTTCTAAAGGCAGGATTCAATCTCTTTTTTTATTGGGTTTACATCAAAACAAACTTCTCATATTTATTTCTATTTTGCCAATATTAAAAAGCATCCATTACAACCTAAGCAAAGCGGTGGTCTATGGGTGCAAATAATTTCAAAGTAATTAAGATTCATCTACAACAAGAACAATATAGATATCAAGTGCCAAATTTAAAAACCTTTAGATTAGGTACTTTACCTAAAATTTGACTTTATTAGGAAAAAGTTGCTAGATGTTCTGCAGATTGGAGAATTAATTATGAAAAAAGACATTTTATCAAACATCAAAAATTCAGATGCTTTGGAAAGTTTCTTCGATTGTATTACTTCATGCAGTATCAATAGTGAGGGGGTAGACTGTACTACCTCTTGTTATGCTAAACACTTGGAACCAGCTAATGTCGATTATCCTTTAAACTTTTTATAAGCAGATTAAGCAAAGTTAAGATTGAATATATTTATATATCTACAGTTTCAGCAATTAAATTTCGCAGCCGCGATATGAAGGGTTCTCTTCACACCTAAGTTTCCAATAAATTACTTTGATATTTGCTCCGTTATCTATATCGTTAATAGTCCTAAAGTATTTAGGAATGATTGTATAAGGAACTCTTTTATTCATGATTTCTTCCTACTTGCTACACCTATGTTCTAACTACCAACGCATATCATTTATGAGTATCAGTATGTACGGTTTAAGGAAAAATAAAGTACGGGTAAAGTACCTATCCTCAGCCAATTGTTTTGCCATCATTTCTGCTGATTGCAACAATAGCCGATCTGGGTACTGAGCTCCCACCATCAGGAAAGTGACATTTGTCAGGATTATTTTCACCTGGATGCTGGACTCCTACAAACATAGTCTTTTTATCACTACTCCATGTGATACCAGTGATTTCACACTCTTTAGGACCTACTAAAAATCTGTCAATTTTACCTGTCCTAGGATTTGCGCATAACATTTGGTTATTACCCATTCCTTCAAAGGCTCCTTGATTAGTATATTTACCATCAGTTTGTATCCATAAGTTACCTTTTGAATCAAATGCGATTCCATCAGGTGAATTAAACATATTATCCTTCGTAATATTTTCAGAGCCCTTCATTAAACCTTCACCAACAACAGGATTACCAGCCATTGCAAATAAATCCCATTTAAACCCGTCAGCGGCATGTTCATTATTGTCAGGAGTCCATCGAACTATTTGACCATATGGATTTTCGACTCTTGGGTTAACTGCATTAACAGGTTGATTAGGTTTAACACCTCTATTTTTATTATTAGTTAAGGCACAATACGCCTCCACTTTATTAGGATTTGCAGCCACCCATTCAGGTCGATCCATAGTTGTTGCACCAACTTGGGTTGCCGCCATCCTTGTGAAAATACTAATATCTGAATCGCTCATTCCCGATTCTTTTAAATTAACCCATCTCCCGGTTCCATTCTCATTAAAAATCGCCACAAATAAATCACCTTCCGTTAATAGATCATAATTTGATGCAGCTCCTTTTATGTACTTTCCTTTTGAAACGAATTTGTATAGATGCTCTCCTCTTTCATCATCTCCCATATAGGCAACAACTTGACCATTCTTGGAGACAACAACTTCACAGTTTTCATGTTTAAATCTACCCATTGCCGTCTGTTTCCTTGGCATTGATTGTGGCTTAGAGGGATCAATTTCAGTAATATAACCATGCCTATTAATTTCATTCGGATTTTTTACAACATCAAATCTATCCTGATTCATAACCCAGTTGTAACCCCAATCTTTAGTTTTAACCCCATATCTTTTCAAATCTGCTGACAGATTTGCATTAGGGTCTGATGGAGATGAGAAATAACCGTGAAAATTCTCTTCACAAGCTAAATAAGTTCCCCAGGGAGTTCTGCCATTACCACAATTATTAAATGTACCTCTTGCTAATTTGCCTGTTTGATCCTCATCTGTTTTAAGTAATGGATGACCTGCAGCCGGTCCGTCTATAGCCACTTTCGTATCTGCAGTAATTTTTCTGTTATAAAGAGAATCTTTAACTATTTCCCACTTCCTACCTTTTTGTGCAACTTCAAAAATCGATACTCCATGTGCAGCCATGCCTTTTCTAACATCATCAGGTGTTTCAGGAAGCCCACTAGCACGGTTACCATAAATTATTTTTCTATTACAGTATTCATTATTGACTGCAAGTACTGACTTGCCATTAACCTCAAAAAGACTCATTCCATCATTGTTATCTCCAAATGATAGTTCTTGCGACTCCCCAGTTCCTCTTGTTTGCTGATCAAATTCAGGGGCTCCGCTCCATAATGGATCACCCCAAGCTGCAACCGTATGCCAACTAAAACCTTTTGGGACAGTAATTGTATCTTTACTATTGGCTGCTAAAGGTGTAAAACTAATGCCATTAAAGTCTGAACCAAATCCAATTGCTTTGCTTGGAATAGTGGCAGCAGCAAAAGCACCTATTCCTATAGCAAATGAACCCTGAAGAAATTTTCTTCTTGAAACAACTTCGTTAAAATCAGACACAACATAAAAGTGATAACTAATTTAAAAATCTATCTCTAAAGTTAAATTTAATTTAAGGAGTTTCTAAAGTTTAAAATCAGCTCGAAAAGAGCATAAGAGTTTAGTTGCTTTCTAATAAAAAACTTGTTGACTCATACCCTTTTCAGTTGCTATAAATATTAGTACACCTGTACTATATAGCTATGGAGGACTGGCAGGAATGGGGTTATCTAGAGGACGAAATATTAGTAAGAAAACGACGGAAGATATGTATTACTTGCAATCACTTCAGGTACAGCACGACAAGTTCTTGTGTCACCATCCTTACCTGTCCGTTTCATCAAAAGCTTATTCCTCAAGGAGATCATCTAATTAAGGGCTGCAGATACTGGAGGGAGAACAGCAGAATATTTGCTCCAGAAGCTGCTTAAGCGTCAGGTTCGCAGTTCCATAGAGACATATCGTGAATCAATCTATGACTAGCTTCTTTGGGGTTATCGTGAATAGATTTACAAACTATCGTGAATAGAAGCACAAATCAATCACTGAAAAGCATTGTAATAACTAGCTTTCTTGATTTGCTCTATTTTTTAACCAAGATTCACGAAAAAATAAAAAATTCTGTCTCAAGCGATCTGTAACTATATATATCCTCTCGAATAACTTTTCGATAAGATTGAAAAAAGAATTGAGAAGCAAGCTCTAAACAAATAGGGCTGGAAATCTAATTTCATTCACGATTCATTCACGATTTGTAACTTTCTCTAAACTAATTGATATGACTGACGTTAACTACTGGCTAATGAAAAGTGAGCCTGATGCTTACAGCATCGATACTTTAAAAAATGACGGTGTAACTTTATGGGATGGAATAAGAAATTATCAGGCTCGAAATTTTATGAGAAAAATGAATAAAGGAGATAAAGTTTTTTTCTATCATTCGAATTGTAAACCACCAGGTATTGTGGGACTTATGGAGGTAATAGATCTAAATATTGTTGATCCTACTCAATTTGATCAAGATTCAAAATATTTTGATCCAAAATCGAAACCTGATAATCCGAGGTGGGATTGTGTAAAAGTAGAATATAAATTTAAATCAGATAAGATTTTAAGTTTACCTGAATTAAAGATTTTATTTGATGAGGATGAGTTATTAGTCGTAAAAAAAGGAAATAGGTTATCTATACTACCTGTCAGAAATGATATTGCAAAAATACTACTAGAAAAAATATAAAAAATTTTAATCCTTAAAATTCATTGAAAACATATTGCCAATATAAAGTCTCGTTAAATCCCTATTTTGAAATCCTTTTTGCATCAAAAATCCTGCTATTGCGGCTTGTAATATTCTGTATTGATCCCAGTTAGGATGATCCTCAACGAATTCTTTCATAGCCTTTTGAAGATTTTCTTGAAGTTCACATTTGAAACTTATTACTTCATCTTTATGATTTAATACTTTTGAATTTTCGTCGTAATTTAACTCTTGCATATTGAAAAAACTTAATTGGAATTTAAATCTACAAGATGTAGTTTTCTCCAAAATTACTGAATCGTCAACAAGTATTATTAAGAGACAGTCTCAGGTTATAGAATAATGAGAATTTAGTCATAAATAGGGGAGTCATGGAAATCAATTTTGAAAATTTGAATCTTATTTAAATATAAAGATTTATATAAAATCAGAAGTTTTCCACATGCTTTAGATCATCAGATATTTTTTTTTTAAATACTGTGGAAAAGTTGTGAAAAATTTTTTTTGGGAAGGGGAAATTTTTTCTAAAATTTCCAATTTTATTTATCTTTTAATCCATTGATTCCCACATGTTTTTTATTTCATAAAATAAATTTTGTGCTATTGGTATCGGCCAATACATTTCGAAGGATCTAGTTTGTTCTTGACTTTCAAAAACAAACCTTAAACTCCATTCATTTTTTTTTCCCTCTAAGTGAATATACCAAGGTAATTGTTCAAATTCTAAAGTAATAGATTCTTCATCCATTAGTTCATCTTTGATAACTAATAGTTGTTCATTAATTCTTAAGAGTAGAAGGTACAGTGAATTGAATTCACTTTTTTGTAACTCGATTGACCAATTGTCTACACCAATCAAAAAGCAAAATTTGCCTTTTTTAAAATCTTTAAGTAATCTCCATCTTTTTTGGTCTTTTACCAAAATTAGCCTGGAAGTAAATCTGGTTGATCTTGCTCATCACTTAGTTCAATAATTGACCTTTGAACGGGTTTAATAGTTGATTCTTCTAATAAGCCATCAAAATCATCAAAACGTCTTTGTTTAGCTCTGAAAGCAATTTTCACTGTAGTTAAATATCTATTAGTTGATTTTCTTATCAAGCTCTCACCTCTCTTTGCAAGATCATTAGAATTAATTCCTGCATTGTTAGATATGTTCATTAAAAAAATTTTTTACTATAAAATGTATTTTACAATTTATTCGACCATTTCAAAACATAAATTACAAAAAGAACTTAATTGATTTAATTAATTTCATATGGAAGAAAGTTTATCTGGAACACTTGCTATCGATTTAGGGAACACTAATACTGTTGTTGCTTTTCAAAATCAAAAAGATATAAATTCTGTTTTAGTTGAAATACCGAATATTACATCATCTCCAGGAGTTATTCCTTCAGCAGTTTGGTTTGAGGAACCTTCAAAGATTACAAAAATTGGTATTAGTGCTCTAAAGATGAGGGATAACTCAAATTCTGATTTATTTTTTCATTCTAACTTTAAAAGATTAATTGGAAATTCTATTGAAAAAATTAACCAAAAAAATATTTTAAACCCTAATGAATGTGGCAAAAAATTTTTTCAAATTTTGTGGGCAAACATTCCGCACAAGTATGAGATCAAAAGACTTGTTTTAACTGCTCCTATAGATACATATAAGGGGTACAGAGAATGGTTAGTTAACCTTTGCGAGGAAATATCTGTAGATGAAATAGCCCTTGTTGATGAGCCTACTGCGGCAAGTTTAGGAATAAATGTACCATTTGGCTCAAAAATTATGACATTAGATATTGGAGGAAGTACAGTCGATATGAATATAGTCAAAATAGAAGGAGGAGAAGGAAAATCTGGTCCAATAGCTGAACTATTAAAATTTAAAGGTAATGATGTAAGCTCAATTTCAAAACAAAAAATAAGGTGTGCTGAAATAATTGGAAAAGCGGGTTCAAAAATTGGTGGGAAAGATATTGATCAATGGATAGTTGATTATTTTATTCCAGGTAATAATTATATTAATAATCTTTCAAAGGCAGAAAAAATAAAATGTAAACTCAGCTCATCTGTAATCAAATATGAAAATAAATATCCAATAAAATTATTTACTGAAAAAAATAACGAAAGTGAATTTTATCTTAGTAAAGAAATATTTGAGAAAATACTCATTGAAAATAATTTTCTTAATCACCTTAACTCTTTACTAAAAGATTTATTAAATCAAGCAAGAGGTAAATTTTGCACAGTTGAAGACTTAAATGCAATAGTTTTGGTTGGTGGAGGAACTCAAATACCATTGATTAAAGAATGGATAACAAAAAAAATTCCAAAAATTCAAATAAAGTCGCCACCCCCTATTGAATCAATAGCTTTGGGAGCTTTAGCAATGACCCCGGGAGTAAAAATTAAAGACATTTTAAACAAAGGGTTATCTATAAGATTATTTAATAAAAGAGAGCAAAAACACTTTTGGCATCCTATTTTTTGCAAAGGTCAAACATGGCCAACAGAAACACCCTTTAAACTGATCCTTCAAGCCAGTAAAAACAATCAGAAAATATTCGAAATAATAATTGGAGAGACACAAAAAGAAAGAGCATATGATGTAATTTTTGAAAATGGATTACCAAAGTTATCGGAGATTCAAAATGAAGAAGAAATTATAAAATGGGACAAAAAACCACTCAAAATAGTATTAAAAAATAAATCTAATATTGGAGAAGACACTTTAAAACTTTTTTTTATAATTACGAAAAATGCTGATTTACTGGTTAAGTGTTTTGATGTTAAAGATGAATTTTTTGGAGAATATAATTTAGGAAATATCTTCTGATAAATAGCTATTCTAGAAAAACTCCTTCTTCATTATCAACATTATTTAAACGTAAACTAATACTTTCAATTTTACTAGTTGGGACTTTTTTACCACAAAAATCTGGTTGAATAGGTAATTCTCTATGACCTCTATCTACCATTACTAATAACATCACCCTTTGAGGTCTGCCCCATGAATATAAAGCATCCATTGCAGCTCTAATTGTTCTACCTGTATAAATTACATCATCTATTAAAAGAATTTCTTTTTTCTCAATAGGAGTGGGAATATCTGCGGCTTGAATTAGGCGAGTTCCAACTCTATTTTGATCATCTCTATAAAAAGTTGGATCAATTGTTCCTTTACTAACTCTTAAACCTGTTCTAGAGAATAATTCCTTTTCAAGCACTTCGGTCAGAGCAATTCCTCTTGTCGGGATGCCAATCAATAGAAGGTTATCCAGTTTTTTAACTTTTTCGATAATTTCGCAAGTTAAACGCGAAATAGTTTTTCTAAGCTCAACTTCAGTAAGTATTACGATCTTTTTTGTCTTCTTAGACATGATTTATCAAGAAATTAAATTAATCTAATATTTTCATAAATTAGCAAAAGCTAACTATGTTAAATATAAATTGTTAAACAGTAACGTTTGAAGCTAAATTTAAGGTTGGATCAGTTAACAACAAATTTGATCTAAATATGTCAAAGATTAGCAGCACAAATATTAATAGATTAAGTGCTCCTCAGAGCCCTGTAGTTCTTGCAATACTAGATGGATGGGGATATCGAAAAGAAAAATCAGATAATGCCATAAAAAGTGCCAGTACACCCATTATGGATTCATTGTGGCATGCTTACCCACACACCCTAATAAGTGCTAGTGGATCTGATGTAGGACTACCAGATGGTCAAATGGGCAATTCAGAGGTAGGGCACCTTACCATTGGTTCGGGAAGAATAATACAACAAGAACTTGTAAGGATTTCAAATATTGTAAAAAATAATCAATTAGGCTTGGTAAATGAGTTAAATGAGATTGCTGATTCATTAAAGAAAAATGATTCTACTCTACACATCACGGGATTATGTTCCGATGGAGGAGTTCATAGTCATATAGATCATTTATTAGGTTTAATAAAGTGGGCATCTGATAATAAACTTAAAAAAGTTGCAATCCATATTATTACTGATGGGAGAGATACTCCTGCAAAAAGTGCCTCGAAATATCTAAATCAAATTGAATCCTGCATAAAGAAATTTAACGTAGGCGAAATAGCTTCCATATGCGGAAGATACTGGATAATGGACAGGAATCATTTATGGGATAGAACAAAAAAAGCATATTCTAATTTGACTGATCCAGATATTCAAATAACAAATATTTCTCCCAAGGATTACATAGAAAAAAGTTATGCCAAAAACATAACCGATGAATTTATAGAGCCCATACGAATGTCTGCAAACTATCTTAAAGATGGGGATAGTTTGATTTGCTTTAACTTTCGTCCAGACAGAGCAAGACAAATAGTCAAATCACTTTCAGTCAAAGAATTCTCAGACTTTGAAAGAAAAAATTATCCAAATCTAGATTTTGTTACTTTTACTCAATATGATCCTAACTTTCCCGTTAAAGTTGCATTTCCCCCTGAATCACTCAATAATTTTATAGGACAAATTGTGTCAGAAAACGGACTTAAACAATACAGAACCGCGGAAACTGAAAAATATCCTCACGTAACATACTTTTTCAATGGAGGAGTTGAAATACCCTTACCTGGAGAAGAGAGACATTTGATTCCATCTCCAAGAGTCGCAACTTATGATATGGAACCCGAAATGTCTGCTGAAGAATTAACTATTAGTTGCTCTAAAGCAATTAAAAGCGGGAATTATGCGTTTATTGTAATCAATTTTGCCAATCCTGATATGGTTGGTCATACAGGCAACATGGATGCAACAATTAAAGCTATAGAAAAAGTAGATAAATGTGTAGGTCAAATAGTTAATGCTACTGGAGAAATGGGCGGAAGCATTGTTATTACAGCGGATCATGGTAACGCAGAAGTAATGAAAGGATCTGAGGGAGAACCATGGACAGCACACACAACAAATAAAGTTCCATTAATTTTGATTGAAGGTGAAAGAAGAAAAATACCAAATATGGGAAATGAAATTAATCTAAGAGAAAATGCGGGCTTAGCTGATATTGCTCCCACTTTATTGCAATTATTAAATCTCCCTGTACCAAGAGAAATGACAGGTAAATCGCTTATTCAAGAAATTGAATTAAAGGGTTATAATAAAGTCGTTCAACACGTTTAAAGTTAATAAAAGTTTTTTAAGCAATGATTCAAATTATTAGTTGGATTTGGGTATTTTCTGGAGTTCTTCTGATCCTCTTAGTTTTACTTCATAGTCCCAAAGGTGATGGAATGGGAGGAATAGCCGCTAGTGGAAGCTCTATGTTCAACAGCGCAAGTAGTGCAGAAGCCTCTCTAAACAAAATAACTTGGACTTTTTTAATGATATTTCTTTCTCTCGCAATTATTCTTAGCGCGGGTTGGATTTCATAAAAGTTGGATAAAAAAAGGGACCATTTTGAATGATCCCTTTTATAAATTTATTAAAAACTATTATTTAGTTAATAATCGAAATCACCGCCCATTCCAGGAGCACCTGCTGGAGCAGCTGAATCTTTTTTCTCAGGTAAATCTGCAACTATGCATTCGGTTGTTAGAACCATTCCTGCTATTGAAGCTGCATTTTGTAATCCTGAACGTGTAACTTTTGCAGGATCAACTATGCCAGCGGAGGACATATCTACATATTCTCCAGTAGCAGCATTGAATCCATCATTAAATGGTTTAGTTTTTACATTTTCAGCAATCACAGCTCCATTAGAACCTGCATTCTCAGCAATTCTCATAAGAGGAGCAGTAAGTGAAGCTTCAACAATGTTAGCTCCGATTAATTCCTCTCCATCTAAATTTTTATCAGCCCATTCTTTTAAAATAGGAGATAAATGAGCGAGAGTTGTTCCTCCTCCAGGAACAATTCCTTCTTCAACAGCTGCTTTTGTTGCATTAATAGCATCCTCGAGACGAAGCTTTTTATCCTTCATCTCAGTTTCAGTAGCAGCCCCAACCTTAATCACTGCAACACCTCCAGCTAATTTAGCCAGACGTTCTTGAAGCTTTTCTTTATCATATGAGGAATCTGTTTCATCCATTTGCTTCTTAATTTGATCGCATCTAGCTTTAACGGCTTGCTCGTTACCTTCAGCAACAATGGTTGTAGTCTCTTTATTGATAGTTATTCTTCTACCAGTTCCGAGCATATCTAAGGTGGCATTCTCTAATTTCAAGCCTGCATCTTCAGTAATAAGTTGTCCATTAGTTAAAACGGCCATATCCTCAAGCATGGCTTTTCTTCTATCGCCAAATCCAGGAGCTTTTACTGCAGCAACATTTAAAACGCCTCGTAATCTATTGACAACAAGAGTTGCTAAAGCCTCTTTTTCAATATCCTCTGCAATAATGACTAGTGGTTTACCAGTTTTAGCTATTTGTTCCAAAACGGGGACTAAATCTTGAACTAAGGCAATTTTTTTATCAGTCAGGAGGATATATGGTTCATCTAAAACAGCCTCCATTCTCTCTGTGTCTGTTGCGAAGTAAGGTGAGATATAGCCTTTATCAAAGCGCATCCCTTCAGTAACTTCTAATTCAGTAGTCATTGATTTTCCTTCTTCTAAGGAGATAACACCTTCTTTACCAACTTTATCCATAGCATTAGCAATCATTTGACCAACTTCTTCATCGTTTCCAGCCGCAATAGTTCCACATTGAGCTATAGCATTGCTATCACTAATTGGTTTGGAATTCTCTTGAATTTTACCAACTAGAAATTCAGTCGCTTTATCGATTCCTTTCTTCAAGGTAATTGCATTAGCTCCTGCAGCTACGTTTCTCAAACCTGCTTTAACCATTGCGTGAGCTAGAACAGTGGCTGTTGTGGTACCATCCCCAGCTGCATCATTTGTTTTTGAAGCCGCTTGTCTAATTAAAGCAACCCCAGTGTTTTCAATGTGATCCTCAAGTTCGATCTCCTTAGCGATTGTGACACCATCATTGATGATTTGTGGAGCACCAAATTTTTTCTCTAGTACAACATTTCTTCCTTTTGGTCCAAGCGTTACAGCCACGGACTCAGCAAGGATATCAATCCCTCTCTCGAGCGCTCTACGAGCTTGCTCATTGTAAATAATTCTTTTAGCCATGATTAGGCAGTAATTTAATAATAAGTTTTAATAATTTTTGAAACAAATATTTTAGCTTACTACAGCTAAAATATCTTTTTCTGAGAGCAAGACATATTCATCTCCTCCCAATTTAATGTCTGTGCCAGCATATTTGCTGTACAAAACTTTATCGCCAATACTCACTTCTGGAGTTTGTCGAGAACCATCGTCATTAAGTTTGCCAGGGCCAACCTGTGCGACTTCCCCAACCTGTGGTTTTTCTTTAGCTGAATCAGGCAAAAGTATGCCTCCAGCAGTTTTTTCCTCAGATGCGGAAACTTTAATAAATATTCTATCTCCCAGTGGTTTTACTGTAGAGACTGTAAGTGAAACAGCTGCCATAGATTAATGGAGGATCATGATTGAGACGCTTTGCGCCATAAAAATGGAAAGAGAAATTCTCCATCCGTATCATCAACAACATAATCTGCAAAGCGGCAATTAAACCATACTTAAACTGTTCGGGTGGCCGAACCCATTTAACGAATCTACCCATTAAGTGGTAGTATTTTCGGATTATGAGCTGTTTAAAATCAGCTACTCATCACCAATCAATAAAAAATGGTAGCAACTCCATCAACTTCTTCACAAACAAAAGGCGTAGTACGTCAGGTAATTGGGCCAGTTCTAGATGTAGAATTTCCAGCTGGCAAATTGCCCAAAATATTAAATGCTTTAAGAATTGAAGCAAAAAATCCTGCTGGGCAAGATATAGCTCTTACTGCAGAGGTCCAGCAGCTCCTTGGTGATCATAGGGTCAGAGCAGTGGCAATGAGTGGCACAGACGGCCTTGTAAGAGGTATGGAAGCAATTGACACAGGCGCACCAATTTCTGTACCTGTAGGAGAAGCAACATTAGGGAGAATATTTAATGTTTTAGGAGAACCAGTTGATGAACAAGGTCCAGTAAATACTAAAGATACTGCTCCAATTCATAGAGCTGCTCCAAAGTTAACTGACCTTGAAACTAAGCCAAAAGTTTTTGAAACTGGAATTAAAGTTATCGACCTTTTAGCTCCTTACAGACAAGGAGGAAAAGTTGGATTATTCGGAGGTGCTGGTGTTGGGAAGACGGTTCTTATTCAAGAATTAATTAATAATATCGCAAAGGAACATGGTGGAGTTTCTGTATTTGGTGGTGTAGGAGAAAGAACTAGAGAAGGAAATGATTTATATGAAGAATTTAAAGAATCAGGAGTTATTAATGCAGATGATTTAACTCAATCAAAAGTTGCCTTATGTTTTGGACAGATGAATGAGCCGCCAGGTGCAAGAATGAGAGTAGGCTTATCTGCACTTACAATGGCCGAACATTTTAGAGATGTAAATAAACAAGATGTTCTACTTTTTGTTGATAACATTTTTAGGTTCGTTCAAGCCGGCTCTGAAGTATCTGCATTACTTGGAAGAATGCCTTCCGCTGTTGGATACCAACCAACTCTGGGAACTGATGTTGGTGAATTACAAGAAAGAATTACATCTACATTAGAAGGTTCAATAACATCTATTCAAGCTGTTTACGTACCTGCTGATGACTTAACAGACCCTGCTCCAGCTACAACATTTGCCCATTTAGATGCTACTACAGTGCTTGCTAGAGCTCTTGCAGCTAAGGGAATTTATCCAGCAGTTGATCCATTAGATTCAACAAGCACAATGTTACAACCCTCAGTTGTTGGCGATGAGCATTACAAAACAGCCAGAGCTGTCCAATCAACCTTACAAAGATACAAAGAACTTCAGGATATTATTGCAATTCTTGGTTTAGATGAGCTTTCTGAAGAAGATAGATTAACAGTCGACAGAGCCAGAAAAATTGAAAAATTCCTTTCACAACCTTTCTTTGTAGCAGAAATATTTACAGGAATGTCTGGTAAATACGTAAAATTAGAAGATACCATTGCTGGTTTCAATATGATTTTGTCAGGTGAATTGGACGATTTACCAGAACAGGCATTTTACTTAGTTGGTAATATTGATGAAGTTAAAGCAAAGGCTGAAAAAATAAATTCAGAAAAATAAATATCTGAATATAAATATATTTAACCTTCAATAATTTTAAATTAATGGCAATTTCTCTAAAAGTTTTAGCTCCTAATAAAAATGTTTATCAAGGCGAGGCTGAAGAAGTAATTCTTCCTAGTACTACTGGTCAGCTTGGCATACTACCAGGACATATCTCTTTAGTTACTGCTATAGATATTGGCGTTTTAAGGCTAAGAATGAATTCCCAGTGGCAATCAATAGCTCTAATGGGAGGCTTCGCTGAAATTGAATCAGATGAAGTCATAGTTTTAGTAAATAATGCTGAAATTGGTTCTGAGATTAATGTTCAAAATGCTGAACAAGATCTTAAAGAAGCAAAAGCAGCGATTAGTAAATTTTCAGAAAATGAAAAAAACCCAGAAAAAATTAAAGCCTTGAAAGAGGTTTCGAAGGCTGAGGCAAGGATTCAAGCTGCGAAGAACTAATACTTAAGCGGTTCCACAAAAAGTTACTTCGGGAAACTTTAATTTGGCTTCTTCTAATTTTTTTGTTTTACCTTCTTCTTGCCAATAATTTATTACTTCAGTAGCTTTATTCAATATTTCTACTCTTTCGTTATCTGTAATCCAACCTTTATTCTCTAATTCACTTTTTAATTTTTCCCAAGCATCATCTCTTGGCCAAAAATAATAAGCTGTTAGAGGGCTTGGGCCTCCACCTACTATTTGATCCACTGCTAATGCCACATTATCAGGTAACCACAATACTTTAATTATGAACCTTCCTTCATCAGGTTTAGGGGTATAACCTGTAGGTACTCCATCTTCATCAATTGTGGCAGCTGCTAATACAGCTGTAGCACCCATCATTCCTGAATTAGGAAAAGAATTTTTAGACTTTGGGGCATCACTGTTGTTTTCCTTTTTTTCTGTTGAATTTTGATTTAACTTATCTGATGAGGTCATTCACTTATTTATGTTCAATAAATAATTTATCAGTTTATGGTCACATTTTGATTGATTTATTCAATATTTTTTGATTTTAGTTATTGATCATTTCTAAACAGGACTTTTATCTATCATGAGATACTTCATAAAAGTCATAAATTGTAGCTTCCAATGAATCCCAAAGATCTTTGGGAATATCGTTTTCTTCTGCGAACATGCCAAGCTGACTTGCTAATCCTCTTGCTTGAGAGAGTTTCGAATCATATGAATCGGACTTATTCATTTTTGAGCTTTAAACTTTATAAAAATAAATCTATTAACTAGATAAGTCAAATTTTAAAATTCTAAATCAGAAATTTCTTTTAATGCAGCAATACTTAAAACTTCAGGGTTTGTATCCTTGACCAATACATCATCTTCTATTCTTATCCCAATACCTTTCCATTTCTCGTCTATAAGAGGTTGTCCCTCAGGGACGGGGATCCTATCACTTATATAGATCCCAGGTTCTACAGTAAGAATCATTCCATTCTGTAATGGCACTTCATAATCTCCCATTCTGTATGCTCCAACATCATGAACATCTAAGCCGAGCCAATGTCCAGTTCTATGCATGTAAAGATGTTTATAAGAGTGATTCTCAATTATCTCTTCAGTACTGCCTGACAATAAACCAATTTCTTTTAATCCTTCTATGAGAATTGTTAAAGCAACATTATGAACAGCACTAGAATTAGATCCCTTTACAGCACTTTCAATTGCATTTTTCTGAGCACTCAATACAATTTCATAAATAACTTTTTGCTCATTAGAAAATTTACCACCTATTGGAATAGTTCTTGTTATGTCTCCATTGTAATAGTCAATTAGTGAACAGCCAGCATCAACCAATAATAAATCTTCTTTCTTCAAAGGTGAGTTATTTGAAGTGTAATGCAAAATACATGCATTATCTCCTGAAGCAACTATAGAGTTATAAGCTGGTCCTCTCGCCCCTTTTTCCAAAAAGAATCCCTCTAGAAGACCCTGAATTTGCCTTTCATTTTTCTTTGATGAGATAGATTCTCTAACAAGTTCATGAGCTTGGGCTGAAATTTGTATAGCCTCTCTCATTCTCTTAATTTCAAATTCACTTTTGATTAATCTCATCTCATTTAAATAAATTTCTGGAGATTTTATTGAATTTGCACCAACCCCTAATCTTGAGCGATTGTCAAGTTGTTGTGAAAATATCTCAAGTACTAGTTTCTCAATCAATGGATGCTTACCAATTGAAAAAACAAGTTCATCAGAACCATTTATGTAAGCTGGGAGTAAATCTCTTAATTCGCTTATTGAGTGAGCCTTGTCAGCATTAAACTCTTTTTCAGCACCTTCTAAGCCCCATCTAAAGCCATGCCAGACTTCGCTTATAACATCTTTAGGAGCAACAAACATAATAAATCTCTCTCCCTTTGGCTTATGCGATAAGAAAAGAGCAATTGCATCTGGCTCATCGAAACCTGTTAAATACCAAAAATTACTATCTTGCCTAAAAGGATATTCACAATCAGCATGATGCTTAACAAGATTAGCCCCTGGGATAATAGCAGCTTTTCCACCTAATTTATTTAGAAAAATTTCTCTTCTTTCTTCAAAAACTTTTTTGTCGGGTTTAAACATAAAATGTGTATTGGCGCGTTATTAAAAAAAATGGAAGAATGAATTAAACAGATTTTAAATATAATCTATTTTAATGGAACCAAGTGTTTACGGCTTAATTTTACTCATAATAATCATTTTAATTGGATCAGCATGTTGTTCGGGTGTAGAGGCGGCTTTTTTAGCTGTGAATTCAATTAGAATTCTAGAAATAGCTTCAAAACAAAAGCCAAAAAGTTCTGCTAATCAATTACTTAAACTCAGAAAACACCTCGGAAGGACTCTAACTGTAATTACCATTACAAATAATGGATTTAACATCATTGGAAGTCTTATTTTGGGTGTTTACGGAGCATTGATAATTAATAGTAGTTATGGCTTAACTTTATTTTCGATTGCTTTTTATATATTAGTTGTTTTAGTGGGAGAAGTTCTTCCGAAAGCTCTTGGAACAAGATTTTCAGTTCAAATAGCATTATTATCAGTACCTATCTTGAGAATATTAAATATCTTAATGAGGCCATTCTTAATATTAATTGAACAAATATTTCCTGTTATTACTGCAGAAAATGAAATTTCAACTGATGAAGAAGAAATTAGACAAATGGCAAAAATTGGAAGTCAAAAAGGTTTAATAGAAGCTGATGAGGCGGCAATGATATTTAAGGTTTTTCAATTAAATGACCTAAAAGCTAAAGACTTAATGATCCCGAGGGTATCTGCCCCTTGTCTTCACGGGTCTTCGAATCTTGATGAGATATCAAAACTCATAATGTCTGATAACTCTCCATGGTGGGTTATTTTGGGAGATAAAGTTGACAAAATACAAGGTGTAGTTAAGCGTGAAAAAATCTTAACAGAATTAATTAATGGGGAACATAAAAAATCTTTATCAGAAATTTGTGAACCGGTGGACTACATTCCCGAAATGATTAAGGCAGATCAATTATTAACAAGATTTGACAAGAATCATAAAGGAGTAAAAGTAGTAGTAGATGAATTTGGGGGATTCGTGGGAATTATTGGTGCAGAAGCTGTTTTATCTGTAATAGCTGGGTGGTGGAAGAAATAAATCATGAATCAATTTAAAATTAATAAAAATTATTTACTTTTAAAAAAATGGTGGGAGACTATTGATATAACCAACTATGAAAAAAGTTTTTTTAATAAAGAAATAATTTCTTTTAATCAACAACTGTTTAGGCTCAAAGAAAAAAAAATAAGAATTGGAGCATATGGCAAATCAGGAGTAGGAAAATCTTCTGTTTTAAATGCTTTATTAAATAAAGAAATATTCAAAACAAATATTTTAAATGGGACTACAAGAGAAATTGAGGCTGAAGAATGGAAATTCAAAGATCAATCACTTAACAGTATAGAGTTACTAGATTCTCCAGGATTTGATTTCTGCGATATTAAATTCCCAGATAAAGTTTACTCCTCTATAAATAACTCAGATCTTATTTTATTTATAATTTCGGGAGATTTAAATAGAAATGAGTTAAATGAAATAAGCTCTTTTATAAAAGATGGAAAAAAAATTATTTTAATTTTAAACAAAATCGATCTATTTAATAAAAAAGAATTAAAAGAAATAATTGAAAATATAAAGCTTAAGCTTCCAAAAGATTTAAATATTCCAATAATCATTAATAATGAAAACAATCTTAAAAATTACATAGCAAAATTAATCAATCAATATGGTGAGATACTATTAACACTAAATTCTATTCAATTAGCTGACAAGTTGTTTCTGAGAATAAAAGAGCAAAGATTGAAAAAAAGGCAGAAATTAGCTCAATCAACTATTGGTAAATTTTCGACTATAAAGGCATCCGCAGTAGCTCTGAATCCTTTTATTTTATTTGATGTTGCTGGTAGTTTTGCACTAGATACTGCATTGATTAACGAATTAAGTAAGATTTACGGCTTAAAGTTGAAAGGTGAATCTACAAGAAAAATATTTAAAAATATATCCATTAATAATTTATGTTTGGGAATCACTCAAGTCGGCGTTAATACCTCTTTCAACCTTATTAAGAAACTAATTCTTATAACAGCACCTTTTACTAACGGGCTTTCATTATTACCCTATGGACCTATAGCAATTATTCAAGCAGCAATCGCAATTCACTCTACAAAAATTCTAGGGAAATTAGCAGCAAAAGAGATATTTGTAAGAAGCAAAGCTTCTTTTATAGAGCCTGCTATTTTGATCCAAAATATGAATTTTAAAGACCCAGAGATTTTTAACTACATAAATATTTATTTTTCAAGTAGAAATTTAAATAATAATTTTGTTAGTTTTCTACCTTAAAACTTAAAATGGAAAAAAGCATTGCTTTATTTGGTACGAGTGCTGATCCACCAACAATTGGACACAAAAAAATTCTTGAAGAATTATCCAAAATTTATGCTTTTACCATTAGCTATGTGAGCAACAACCCCCAAAAAAAGCACATAGAGGATATCTCAATTCGTAGCCATTTATTAAAAACTCTTATTGATGATTTAGATAATCCGAAAATTTTATTTAATCAAAAAATAAGTAGCCAATGGGCAGTAGAGTCAATTAAAAAATGTAAAGAAATTTATAAATTTAATAATTTAGATTTTGTAATTGGGAGTGATTTAATTAAAGATATTTTCTACTGGAAAAATTTCGACAAAATTATTTTGGAGGTAAGTTTTTTTATAATTTTAAGAGAGGGATATCCTGTTGAATCAAATACTCTTAAGATGTTAGAAACTTATGGAGTGAAATTTAAGATTTCAACCATCAAAACCCCAAACATTTCAAGTTCTAAGTTTAGATTAAATTTTAATTGTTCTAATTTACCGTCGTCGTTAATAGATATAGTTAAGAGGAATAATTTATATGAATCCATCAAATTAGTTGAATGAAATTTTTACTTGCCCAAATCAATCCAGTTGTTGGAGATTTAGAGGGCAATGCAAAAAAAATACTTAATATTGCTTCGAAAGCTAGCTCAATTTCTGCTGATTTTGTTCTTACTCCAGAATTATCATTATGGGGATATCCTGCAAATGACTTACTTTTTAAAAAAAATTTAATCAAAAATCAATACCAAATTCTTGATCAATTAGCTTTAGATATTAATAAAAAATATGGCAACTTAAGCATCTCAATTGGAATAGCTGAGAAGGTAAATGATTCTTTTTTTCCTAATCTTTATAATTCTATTGCGTTGGTTGAAGGCGGTGAATGGAAAATAATTGCTCGGAAAATTATTCTTCCCACTTATGAAGTATTTGATGAGAAAAGATACTTTAGATCAGAAGAAAAAGTTTCGGTATTGATTAAACAAATTAAAAATAAAACTTGGCGACTTGGCTTTACTATATGTGAGGATTTATGGGTCAACAAAGATATAGAAGGTAGAGGAATCCATAGAAAAAATCCCATTATTGATTTAAAGAAAAAAAAAGTTGATATTTTAGTAAATTTATCAGCCTCCCCATATACTCTGAAAAAGTTAGAGCTAAGATCAAAGGTTTCCATTTTTGCTGCACAATATCTTCAAGTACCGCTGATTTATGTCAACCAGATTGGAGCAAATGATAATTTAATTTTTGATGGAAATAGTTTTATTCTTGATAAGAATGGATCTAAAATTAAGCAATTAAAATCTTTTTCGGAAGATCTCTCTAGCTGGGAAATTGAGCAAACAAAACCTGAAAAAAATGAATTTAAAAACTCCGAAATGTCATCAATATTTGATGCATTAGTCCTTGGTGTTAAAGATTATGCAAAAAAATGTGGATTTAAAACAGCTTTAGTTGGATTAAGTGGTGGCATTGATTCGGCACTTGTCTCAGCAATTGCTACAGCGGCTCTAGGAAGTGATAATGTTTATTGCGTTTCAATGCCCTCTAAGTGGAGCTCATCTCATTCAAAGAGTGATGCAAAAGATTTAGCAAGAAGATTAAAGATAAGTTTCAAGAGCATTCCAATTGAAAACTTGATGACCTCTTTTGAAGAATCATTTATAAAAACCATATCTTTAGAGATGGCTGAAATAACAAATCAAAATATTCAGTCAAGGATAAGAGGCACACTTCTTATGGCTTTAGCAAATCAAGAAAAGCATTTGTTACTCTCAACAGGCAATAAATCAGAACTAGCCGTAGGATATTGCACACTTTATGGTGATATGAATGGGGGATTATCTGTAATTGGGGATTTATACAAAACTAATGTTTTTAAATTATGCAATTGGCTTGATAGTGAAGATTCAATTAATAGTAGAAAGTTATATATGTTAGATACTAGTAGAGATATAATTGGAGAAAATATACGTAAAAAAGCTCCAAGTGCTGAATTAGGGCCTAATCAATTAGATACTGATTCTCTCCCACCTTACTCTATTTTAGATAAAATTCTTAAAGGAATTATTGAAGAGAAAAAAGATTTACAACAACTAGAAGAAGATGGTTATAAAAAAGATTTAATTTTAAAAATTATCTCACTCATAAAAAAAGCGGAATTTAAAAGAAAGCAGGCTCCTCCAATCCTAAAACTAAGCAGTCAATCATTAGGGAGTGACTGGAGAGTTCCCATAGCAATATCTTATTAATCGCTATAAGAACACTCTTGGATTTTTTTTAAAGGACGTTTAACTGAATCAAGGTTGATACCTTTTTTGATAGCAAGAATTATGCCTGCAGCTTCTAAATAATTATCAACTTCAAAAAGATTGGGATAATTATAAAACTCATTTGTCACTTTCAATGTATTTTGATTTTTTACAGAGATAATATTTAAACCTTTTTCGATCCCTGCTAGTACTGCTTCTCCTCCTAATGCACCATTAGGAACAACAATCGATTCAATCTGATCAGGGTGTAGTGAGATTGATTCATTTTTAGCAGGCAATTCAACAATATCAGGTGCATTGCTTAACCCAATCAGTACAGATGGTAAAAAAGTGTATCCTATTTCTTCTGCAGCTGCACGAGGATCTAAATTTTCATTCAATTCAATTGGATTTAAAGCAGGTGCGTGAGCACAGGGAACTTTTAAAAATTTACTTATTAAATGGCTTATAACTGCTTCGACTCCAGCAATGGGATCAACCCCTTTTCCCTCTCGATAGATATTTGTTTCTAAAGAATCTGGATCATCTGGGAATTTTGCCACAATTGCTATTGCCGTAACTCCTTTTTCTATTAAACATTTTCCAGCATCAATTAAAGTATCAGGATTTTCAATTCTGCCACCACTAATTTTTGAAGAATCAGAATCAATAACAATGTTTAATGGCTTTCTTGTAATCACATAAGAATGAACATTAATTCCTAAAGTAGAAACACATGCATCAGCAACTTGTAAATGTCTCGCTAATATTTCTTTTTCAATGGCTGAATCAAAAATTAGCCCAATTTTCTGTTGCTTTACCCTTTTTAAAGCGATTTCTCCTTTAGCAAGTCGGTCTAAACTATAACCCTCAACATAAAAAATATTTTTATCTTTTTCAGAAAGATTACCACCATTCATAACATTTGGATGAGTAATTAAACATCCACTTGCCGATGCTAATAATTTAGCGGTTGGAAGTGCATCTCCAGCAAAACCTCCTACTTCACAACCAATACCAGTTGGAACTATGAATATTGTTGGTGAATTTTCCATTATTAAAAATATTTCAATTTATATTTTTTAATTAGCTAAGACAGCTTTAATTTTAAGTATTTTTATTCCAAAAGAGTCAATAGAATTTTGAATATCAACAATTGACCATCGAATTAAATCACCTTTTTTTTCTAAATTTGCAATAATAAATTCCCTTAAATTTTTTACTTTTATTGAAGCTGGCCAATCTAAATAGTAATCAACTGAACTTAATTTCATTTTTGATATTTACCAAATTGATCATTATATAAATCATCTTCGACTTCTTTACCAATAACAATATTCAAATCGGACTTGGGATATGCCACACATAAAAGTGCAAAGCCCTTTTCCCTCAAATCATCATTTAATCCCATAGCATCTTCTTGATCTACCGATCCTTCCAATATCATGGATGCACAATCTGTACAAACTCCTGAACAACAACTACTTGGTAAATCTATTCCATTCATTCTTGCCGCTGAAATAATATCTTGATCTTCAGAACATAAAAAACTAAAAGTCTTTTGCTCAAATTGAACTTTGATATTGTATTCAGGCATATCCTAAATCTTATTGCTAAACTGCAGAGCCTCCTACAACCTCTAATATTTCTT
>QCDN01000020.1 GCA_003280885.1 Prochlorococcus sp. AG-355-J04
TAGTTTTTCCCAATTTTTCATCCGACAAGACCTTCTATACAAAATTTGGAGATATACCTATTTTTTTATTGTTTATATTTTTTATGGGATTAAATTTCTTTTGGAAAATTAATTAATTAATCCGCCACCTAATAAAATTTCTCCTTTATAAAAAACTGCAGCTTGTCCGGGTGTGACCGAACTTTGACTTTCTTCAAATATTAATTTAAATGTTTTAGTTGGATTATCTAAATTTTTCAAAGGGATTAGAATTCCTTTTACTGGATGACTTCTATATCTGATTTGTGCTTCTACTTGTATCTCTTGCTTAGGTTCTTCGATTGAAACCCAGTTAACTTTAGTAATTATTGCTTCTTTATTAAATAGATCAATTTTATCTGCTACATAAACTATGTTTTTTACCCTGTCTAAACTTTTTACATATAATGGATCAGGCCAAGCGATGCCTAAACCTTTTCTTTGACCTACTGTAAAGTGCTGAATACCATTGTGCGTTCCTAAGACTTTCCCATTTACATGCACAATTTTTCCTTTTTTAGGTTCTATGTGTTTGTCGATAAATCTCTGCATTGATCCATAATGCTCAACTAAACATAAATCTTGACTTTCTGGTTTTTGAGCAGTTCTAAGGCCTAATCGCAGGGCTTCCTTTCTTGTTTCTTCTTTTTTCATTTCACCAAGAGGAAATTTTAATCTGCTTAGTACTTCTTGTGAAAGAGAATAAAGAAAATAACTTTGGTCCTTGTTTTCGTCAGCACCTCTTAGAAGAAGGAAGTCCTTAAATACAAAGCTCTTGCAATCAAGTGTTTCAGCATAAGATGATTTTTTTATCCTTGCGTAATGTCCGGTCGCAATATAAGTAAAGTCTTTTTTGTTTATTGCGTAATTAAGCATCTCTTCAAACTTCACATTCTTGTTGCACATCGAACATGGAAGTGGAGTGAATCCTTTCTCATAGCTTTCAGTAGTTTTTTTAATTACCTCTCTTTCGAAAATTTCTCTTGAGTCTATTATTTTATGATTAATTCCCAAATCTTCACAAAGGCCAGCAGCATCTACTAATCCTTCAGAACAACAGGAACCTTGTCCTTTCATTAGCCAAAGAGTTAGTCCCTCAACATTCCAGCCTCTTTCTACAAGAATAGCAGCTGAAAGTGAACTATCTACGCCACCAGAAAGACCTACAATAATATTTTTCTTCTTTTTAGTTTTATCATTAGAAGAAAAAAAGTTCTCTAATTTTTTATCCTTTTGTGTCTTTAACATGAAAGTTTAAATTTTTGAACAGTACTTCAATTGCTTTGTACTAATTATGAACGAAATTGTATGGCCAACAATTGACTCTAAACATTTAATTGTTGATTCAAAGCAAATGTTGATATTAGAGAAAGAAATGTTTGCTGATGGAATGCCTCAAGAAGCATTGATGGAAAAAGCTGGTATTCAAATTAGTAGATGGCTCTTGAAAAGGAAACCTCTTCTAAAGTATGGAATAACTGTTTTTATAGGTCCTGGGCATAATGGTGGGGATGGTGCAGTACTAGCTAGAGAGCTTTTTCTGAAAGGTTTTTATGTTCAGGTATGGAGTCCATTCCCGATCAAAAAAACATTAACAAATAACCATCTTAATTATCTTACATCTATTGGTGTCAAAAAATTAGTAGAGCCTCCTGATGTTAATGGGAAAGAGCTTTGGATTGATTCAGTTTTTGGTAATAATCAAACAAGAAAAGTTGATGATAAATTAATTAAACTGTTTAATCAAAAATTTCATAAAAAATCTGGAAAGGTAATAAGTATTGATATTCCAACAGGATTATGTCCTAATAAAGGAGAGCCTTTTTTAGATGATGCAGTAAAGGCAGACTATACCTTGGCCATTGGTCTTCATAAGATTGGGTTGACCCAAGATTCTGCTTTACCTTTTATTGGAGAATTGCACCATATAGATGTTGGAATGCCTACTAGTAAGCTGTCCAAAATTGATAAAAAGATTTTCAAGGTTACTTACAAAGATATAAAAAATATTGATCTACCTTCTTTACCAAAAAATTTCAACAAATATCAAAGAGGTCGAACATTAGTAATAGCCGGAAGTGAAAAATATCCTGGCGCTGCATACTTGGCATTAAAAGGGGCTATATCAAGTGGAGCAGGCTTTATCTCTGCGGTCCTTCCTCGGATAGTTGCTGAATCTATTTGGCAAGTTGCCCCAGAAATAGTTTTAAAAGAAACTATGCAATCTAACCAAAATGGAAATGCATCTTTATTTAGTGCATTAAAGAATATTGATTTAAGTGCGTTTGATTCAATAGTTGTTGGTCCAGGAATAGGAATTGATAATGATGATTGGCAAAAATCAAAAGAATTTCTAATGGCTTTTGGAGGATTATTGATCTTGGATGCAGATGCACTTAATAGAATTTCGGAATCTAAGTTGGGGTCAAATTTCTTTCTAGAGAGAAAGTTTAAGACATGGATTACACCACATAGCAAAGAATTTGGACGATTATTTCCTAATATCAAATCTAAGACCAATGTTGAGCTTGCTCGTGATGCAGCAAAAGAATTCAATATCAGTATTTTGTTAAAAGGAGCTAACAGTATAGTTGCTGATAATAAAAAAGTATGGCAACTTTTTGGAACCGATTCTCAGACAGCTCGAGCTGGATTGGGTGATCTTTTATCTGGTTTTGTAGCTGGTTGTTCTGCGATTGATTTAACCTTGTGTAGAAATATATCAACAGATTTTTTTGTTAAATATGTACTTTTGCATTCATTTGCTGCATCAAAGTGCAAAAGTGGGTCAAATGCTTCTGCTATTGGTGATGAACTAACAAAAATAATGAGAAATATAAAAACGAGGCAAATATCTTGAAAGAAACAATTTAAGAGAGTTATTTATAGTTTTTAACACATAACTATACAAATATTACGTGAAATCTGAAGCGCGCATTAAATATTTGGCCTTTTCTTTAAAAGTATAGGAGAGTCTTATTACCAAATATGGTCAAAAAATGATTTCTTCATTACCAACGCAATCAGAACCACCCAAGAGGAGGAGTAATGATCCAATAAGTTGGTATTTGCAGAATATCGGTAGAGTTCCATTATTAACACCTGCCGAGGAAATTGAATTGGGTAATCAAGTTCAGAAGATGATGATTCTTACAGAGGATGGACATTTAAATGAAAAGATTAATGAATTTACAACTCAGCAAAAAAGAACAATAAAAATTGGTCGAAGAGCTAAGGAAAGAATGATGAAAGCTAATTTAAGATTAGTAGTCAGTGTGGCAAAAAAATATCAGGGTAAAGGTCTAGAATTGCTTGATTTAGTACAGGAAGGTTCTCTTGGGTTAGAGAGGGCTGTTGAAAAATTTGACCCTACAAGGGGATATAAGTTTTCTACTTATGCTTTTTGGTGGATTAGACAGAGTATGACAAGAGCAATTGCCTGTCAATCAAGAACAATCCGTTTACCTGTTCATTTAAGTGAAAGGTTAGCTTCTATTAGAAAAGTTAGTAGAGATTTGGCTCATAAACTTGGTGCTATGCCAAGCAGAATTGAAATTGCAGAGGCGATGGAGATTGATGTTGAAGAATTGGATTCTGTTTTGAGACAAGCCTTATCAACAAGTAGTTTAGATGCTCCAGTCAATGGTGATGATGGCAGGAGCTTTTTAGGTGATTTGATTGCAGATAGTACTAATGAAGAACCTTTAGATCAAGTTGAACAAAAAATGCATCAAGAACAACTTGGGAAGTGGTTAAGTCATTTAAGCGAGCAAGAACAACATGTTCTCAAATTAAGATTTGGACTCGACGCAAACGAGAGACACACACTTGCTGAAATTGGCAGATTATTAGAAGTTTCTCGAGAAAGAGTGAGACAAGTTGAACTGAAGGCACTCAGAAAATTAAGAAATTTAACTAGAAAATTACCTAGCGGTATTTAATTTTCTGCCCAAATATATTTAGTTAATTCTTCTGAAGGGGGTTCGGGTGCTTCAATAGCATTTTTAACTGACTCAGATATCTCTGTATCGATTTTCTTTTCAATAATTTTTAATTCTTCTTCCGTTGCGAATTTACCATCAATAAGTTCGTGAGCTAATTTCTTAATAGGATCTCTTTTCCCCCAAAACTCCTTCTCTTTTTCAGACCTTAATTCATCTGGATCCGCAAGTGAATGTCCTCTGTATCTATAAGTAAGACATTCTAAAAGTGTGGGACCTTCTCCTGCTCTTGCTCGCTCAATCGCTCTTTGTGCGGCCCCTCTAACCGCTAATACATCCATCCCGTCAACTTCCTCGCCGTGCATACCAAAAGCAGAAGCTTTTCTCCAAATTTCAGGATTGCTAGTAGCTCTATCGTGAGCCATACCAATAGCCCATTTATTATTTTCAACAACAAAAATTATAGGTAATTTCCATAACTGGGCCATATTTAAACATTCAAAAAACTGTCCATTATTGCAAGTCCCATCCCCAAAGAATGCTGCAGTTACAGCATCACTAGAATTATTACCAGCAACTTCTTTTTTGTATTTACTTGAAAAGGCTGCCCCTAAGGCAACTGGAATTCCCTCTCCAATAAATGCATATCCTCCGAGTAAGTGATGCTCTTTTGAAAATAAGTGCATGGATCCACCTCGGCCTTTGCTGCAACCGGTAGCTTTACCAAAAAGTTCACTCATTACTTCGAATGAGGGAACACCCGCACTCAGTGCATGAACATGATCGCGATAGGTACTACAAAACCAATCATGTTTCTTTCTCATGGCGCCAATTACGCCCGTGCTTATAGCCTCCTGACCGTTATATAAATGAACGAAACCAAACATTTTTCCCCTGTAATACATTTCTGCACACTTATCTTCGAACCTGCGACCAAGTGTCATGTCTTCATATAGAAATAATCCGGTCTCTCGATCTAATTCGGCTTTTTTTATGTCTTGAAGATTTGAGATTCTCTCTACGTGTGTTTCCAAAAAAATACCTTAACGAAGTTTTGATTTGTTAACATTCTAGGATGTGATGGGCGATTTTCATGGTTTTTTTTAAAAACTCTGTAAGACCTTGTGAAAAAAATTTTTAACTTGATAAAATTTGTCTAAGAATTTTTAACTAGGATATTTGTTTGGAACTTCCTTTAGACCATTTTCGTTTAATTGGCGTAAGCCCCTCTGCAACTTCTGAGGAAATATTAAGGGCGTTTCAACTGCGGTTAGATAAAACACCCGATGAAGGTTTTACTTATGAAGTTTTAACTCAAAGGTCCGAGTTGCTTCGCCTCACTGCAGATCTTCTTACAGATCCTGAAAGCAGGAGAGAGTACGAAAATTTGTTATTAAATGGGAAGTCTGGATTGGAGTTTTCCTCAAATAGGGAAGTAGCAGGACTTATTCTTCTTTGGGAATCTGGTTCTCCAAAAGAAGCTTTTAAAACCACGCGAAAAGCATTGCAGCCCCCACAAACCCCAGCTTTAGGAAGTAGTAGAGAAGCCGATTTAATATTATTGGCAGCTTTAACAGCTAGAGATTCTGCAATTCAAGAACAACAACTTAGATCCTATTCGAACGCGGCAGATTTTTTACATGAAGGTATACAACTTTTACAAAGAATGGGAAAGCTTGGAGACATGAGAAAAGAACTTGAAGAAGATTTAGCTGCGCTGCTTCCTTACAGAATCCTAGATCTACTTAGTAGAGATCTAATGGATCAAGAGTCTCATAAAAAAGGCTTAAGTATGCTGGAAAATTTAATAATCAAAAGAGGTGGTTTGGAAGGTAATAATAAATCTGAATATAAAGAGAATTTAAATCAGCAAGAGTTTGAAGCTTTTTTTCAGCAAATTAAGCCATTTTTGACAGTGCAAGAACAGATTGATTTGTTTCTTGAATTACAAAAAAGAGGATCATTAGAAGCAGGATTTTTAGCTTTTCTATCCTTAACAGCTATTGGTTTCTCTAGAAGAAAGCCGGAAAAATTATTTGAAGCGAGAAGAATTTTAAAGAAACTAAATTTATCCGGCCTTGATTCAATGCCTCTAGTTGGTTGTTTAGACTTGCTTTTAGCTGATATTGACCAGGCCTCTGCACGGTTTTCAAGTAGTTCTGATGAGAATTTACGAGATTGGCTTAATAATTATCCTGGAGATAAGCTAGAAGCGGTATGTATTTTCTGTAAAAATTGGTTAGAGAATGATGTTTTAGTTGGGTATAGAGATATTGACTCAAAAGAGGTGGATTTAGATTCTTGGTTTGAAGATAGGGAAATTCAAGAATTTATAGAAAAATTAGAAAAGAAATCAAATAAAATTGAAATTAGATCAAATCTTCAGAACCAACAAATTGAGAATGAATCTTCGAATAAGACTTCTGAAGATTTTGATAATACAATTAATAACACTGATGAAAGAAGATTACCTTGGCCTGGCGGCATAAAACAATATACTCAAAATGTTGAGATCAAAGAAAATCAATTCAATGAGGAATACTTCAAGAATAAACCATTAGAGTTTTATAATTTTTTAATTGAAAAAATTGCTGAATTAAAGTTTAGTTTTGGGGAATTCTTAAAGGATAAAGAGATTATTAATCGGTCACCTTATTTGATATACATTTATGTTTTTTTGATATTATTTACAATTGGTATAGGGATTGGATTTGTTAGAAATAATTTGAAAAAATCAATTAAGGACGAATCTATTGCTGAAAAACCTTTAATTCTCATAGATGAAAATAAAAAGCTTGGTGAGAAAGATATTATTCAAGAAATAAAAAAAAATCCTTCAACCAAATTGAGCTCTATTCCTGAGAAATCTGCTTCAATTATTTCCTATGAATTGAAAGAACTTAATATACCTTCTCCTTCTTTAGAAGATATAAGTAATTTAATTAATGGATGGCTTATAAGTAAAAGTAAATACTTAGAGGGAAAGAGTGAAATTAATCTTTCTAATATTGTTAGTAAAGGTCTCATTGATCGAACAATTGAAGAAAGACAGAACGATATTAAGAAGGGAATTTATAAAGAAATTAATTCCCAAATACTTAAGATTGATTTGGAATCGCAAACTTCATCTAGGATAGTTGTTTTAGTTGAATTAAATTATCTAGAGAAAATAATAAAGAATTCTGGAGAATTTGTTAATGAAACATCATTGACTCCCCTTAAAGTTAAATATATTTTGGGTTTTTCAAATAAATCATGGAAATTGGTTGATTTCGTGAGTGGCCTGTAATTACAAACTTCAAGATCATCTATAATAATTAAAATTACTTTTTAATGATGTTTGATGAACTCTCTTCACGCTTTGAAGACGCAGTAAAGGGTTTAAGAGGCGAAGCAAAAATTAGTGAAAATAATATTAACGACGCCTTGAAGGAGGTAAAAAGAGCACTCCTTGATGCAGATGTTAGTTTGTCTGTAGTCAAAGAATTTATATCAGATGTCAAAAATAAAGCTATTGGAGAAGAAGTAGTTAGGGGTGTAAACCCAAGTCAAAAATTTATAGAAGTTGTAAATAAAGAATTGATTAACATTATGGGGAATGAGAATTCTCCACTAAACGAAAATGAAAATAGTCCTACAGTCATTTTGATGGCTGGGCTTCAGGGAGCGGGTAAAACAACTGCAACAGGAAAATTAGGACTTTATTTGAAGGAAAAAGAAAAAAAAGTGCTTTTGGTGGCTGCAGATATTTATCGGCCAGCAGCTGTAGAGCAGCTTAAAACATTGGGAGGTCAATATGACTTGGAAGTTTTTTCAGCTAAAGAAAAAAATAGCAAACCAGAAGAGATAGCAAAGGAAGCATTGAATTTTGCTAGTGAAAATGATTTTAATTCGATAATTATTGATACCGCAGGAAGACTGCAAATTGATGATTCCATGATGAGTGAAATGGTTCGAATAAAAGAAGTTTCTAATCCTGATGAAGTTTTGCTTGTTGTTGATTCGATGATTGGGCAAGAAGCCGCCGACTTAACAAAGTCATTTCATGAAAAAGTAGGAATTACAGGGGCGATATTAACTAAGTTGGATGGTGACTCAAGAGGAGGAGCTGCTTTATCAATAAGAAAAATAAGTGGTAAACCAATCAAATTTATTGGTGTAGGAGAAAAAATAGAGGCACTGCAACCATTCCATCCAGAGAGAATGGCGAGCAGGATTTTAGGCATGGGTGATGTATTGACACTTGTTGAAAAAGCCCAAAAAGAAGTGGAACTCGCTGATGCAGAAGCGATGCAAAAGAAGCTTCAAGAAGCGACTTTTGATTTTAATGATTTTGTTAAGCAAATGAGATTAATTAAAAGGATGGGATCACTTGGGGGATTGATTAAATTGATTCCTGGAATGAATAAAATCGATGACGGGATGATAAAAGATGGAGAAGATCAACTTAAGAAAATAGAATCTATGATCTCTTCAATGACTCTTGAGGAAAAACAAAAACCTGAGGTTCTTGCTGCTCAGCCTTCAAGAAGACAAAGGATTGCTCAGGGTAGTGGTTATGAAGCAAAAGATGTAGATAAAGTATTAGCTGATTTTCAAAGAATGAGAGGTTTTATGAAACAAATGTCGAATGGAGGAATGCCAGGAATGGGAGGAATGCCTGGAATGGGAGGAATGCCAGGAATGGGAGGAATGCCAGGAATGGGAGGAATGCCTGGAATGGGAGGAATGACTAATAATAAACCAATGAAAAAACACAAAAACAATAAGAAGAAAAAAGGGTTTGCTGATTTATAGTTTCTAAATTTTTACCTTTAAATGATATTATTATTAAAAACGCATTGATTTAAAATGATTAAATTGCGCCTTAAGCGCTTTGGAAAGAAAAAAGAGGCAAGTTTCAGAATTGTTGCATGCAATAGTACTTCCAGAAGAGATGGTAGACCTTTACAAGAACTAGGTTTTTATAACCCAAGAACTAAGGAAACTAGGCTTGACACAGAAGCTTTAAGAACAAGACTTACTCAGGGTGCTCAGCCAACTGACGTTGTTAGGAGTTTATTAGAAAAGGGGGGTTTACTAGAAAAAATAGAAAGGCCCTCTATCGCTATTGGTAAGGCAAAGTTAGAGAAGGAAAAAGTTGCTAAAGCTAAAATAAAAGATGAAGAAAATGATAGTTCAAAAGCTGAAAGTGATAGTAATGAAGCTGAAAGCTAGTAGTTTGATAAATTTTTATTCTTATTCAATAACTAGATGAAGGAAGTTTCCAAAACTGGTCACTTCACAATTGATTTGCCAAGTCCTGATGCCGCTACAGCATTATCAGGTCCTGGAAATTCTTTTTTAAAAAAGTTTGAGTCACTTACAGGGGTATCCCTAACTATTAGAGGTTTACAACTTGAAATGAACGGTCTCATCTCTAAGATCGAAAGAGCCTCAGCGTTAGTTGAGTTGACAAGACCAATTTGGGAGCAAGGCCTAGAAGTTCCAGAGGTAGATCTTAAAGCCGCCCTAAGTTCTTTAAACATGGGAGAGTCTTCATCACATGCTGAACTTGGAAAAAAAATTCTTGCGCGTTCCAAAGAAGGAAGATATTTAAGGCCAAGAACCATAAGGCAAAAAGAATATGTTGAATCCATCGAAAACTTTGATCTTACTTTTGCGATAGGTCCAGCTGGTACTGGTAAGACATTCTTAGCAACTGTATGTGCAGCAAGATTATTGAACGAGAAAAAAATAGAAAAAATTGTTTTAACTAGACCAGCTGTTGAAGCTGGGGAAAGTTTGGGATTCCTTCCTGGAGATTTGCAACAAAAAGTAGATCCATATTTAAGACCCTTATTTGATTCATTACATAGTATTTTTGGATTTGATAGAACAAATTCGTTAGTCGATAAAGGAATTATTGAAGTTGCCCCTTTAGCATTCATGAGAGGAAGAACTTTAGATAATTCTTTGATTATCTTGGATGAAGCACAAAATACTACTTGCTCTCAAATGAGAATGTTTTTGACCAGATTAGGGGAGAGATCAAAAATGGTTGTAAACGGAGATATTACCCAAATTGATTTAAAAAAAGATCAGGAAAGTGGTCTCATAGAAGCATCAAGAATTTTCTCTGAAACTGAGGGGATCAAATTTTGTTATCTAAATATTGAAGATGTAGTTCGTCATCCTTTAGTACAAAAAATTATTGAGGCATATAAATAACTTTATAACTCTGGAGATCCGTACCCTGAAATTTTAAAAATCAAGTAGAATATTATCATATTTAATAAAAAAAATGCCAGCAAGTAGTAATTTCAATCAAGCTATTCGTGAAGCACAAACTAGTTCAATAGTTGGTCCTAATGTTGTTCAAAAAGCTTTACCTTATGTAGGTGGAGGTATGGTTCTAACTTCTTTAGGCGTTTTAGCAGGTGTTTCACTCATAGCTACAAATCCTGGACTTTTCCAACCTCTTTCAATAATTGCATTAATTGCAGAATTGATTTTGTTTTTTATAGCCACAAGCGCTGCAAATAATGCAAATAATGCGAAGGCCTTGCCCTTGTTGACAGGATTTAGTTTGTTAACTGGATTCACCTTAAGTGGAATAGTTGCTTTAGCAATAGGAACAATTGGCATTGGTTCGGTTGGAACAGCTGCCTTAGCTACTGGTATAACTTTCGTTATTGCTTCTTACACTGGCCAAAGAATGAGTGATAGTGTTGGTCAAGCACTAAGTGGAGTAGTTGGTCTTGGGTTGATAGGACTGCTCATAGCAATGTTTGTCCAATTAATTGGAGGATTCTTTGCTCCAGGAGTTTTTGGAGGTTCAGGACTTGAATTGATAATTGCAGGATTTGGAACTGTCTTATTTGTAGCAATGTCTTTCGTTGATTTCTATACAATGCCAAGAAGATATAATGATGATCAATACCTTGCAGGGGCTCTAGGTATGTATCTAACTTATATAAATCTTTTTGTTTTTATATTGAGATTAATGATTGCACTTCAAGGTGGTGGAAGAAGAGATTAATCACATTACGTAAATAACTAACCTAAAGCGTAGATTTGTTTCTACGCTTTTTTATTGGGCGATATCAAGAATTTGTTTTTTTATGAATTCCTTTTGCTCTGAGTCATATTTTACTGAATTATCAAAACTATTGCCCATATCATCTAAGACTCTAAGGACTTGATTGACAGACTTTGTAACTGACTTAGTTTCTAGCAGTCTTAAAATAGCCTTACATCTTTCTGAAATGTTTTCTGATTTCATCTCATATTCATGATTATTATCTCTTCGATGAATAATAATTTGAGCGGAACTCATTATTAAATTCTTTACTACGATTTCTGCTGTAGCATCCCCTACTTCGTTCAGTTTGTAAATTAGTGAAAAAGGAAGTTTATCTAACAAAAAACAATCTTTATCAGATAAAGCGTACGCAAAAAATCCTCTGAGTCCATTTTTTGTTTTAATTAGCTCTGCAATCCTATCTGCTAAAACCTCTTCGCTGAGTAAATCTTCACCCCACTCTTTGCACCATTGTGCGGATATTTTTATTGCTTGCGTGAACGAAGCTTCTCTTAAATTTATGGTTTTTTTTTTCATTTTTGATCAGAATTTTATTATTGATGCATTAAAAGTCTTTGGCCAATTATAGATCTGGGTTTGTAACTTTACTAGGAAGGCCAAATGTCGGTAAATCTACTTTAATAAATAAATTGATTGGAGAAAAAATAACAATTACTTCTCCAATAGCGCAAACTACTAGAAATAAATTAAAAGGAATACTGACTACAGACAATGGGCAAATAATTTTTGTTGATACACCAGGTGTTCATAAACCTCATCATCGACTTGGAGAAATATTAGTAAAAAACGCAAAATCTGCAATTAATGGAGTTGATATGGTAATTTTTGTAATTGATTCTAGTGAAGAACCTGGTAGGGGAGATGAATATATATTGAACTTTTTAATCGCAAATAAAACTGAGTTTGTTGTTGCATTAAATAAGTGGGATTTGGTTAATAAAGAATTTAGGAATTTACGATTAGATCAATATAGAAGATTTTTTGGAATTAATAGAAATTTTCAAATTTTAAGTGCTTCTCAAGGAGAAGGGTGTTCTGAACTAGTCGATATGATACTTAATTTTCTTCCAGAGGGACCAAAACTTTATGGCGAAGAGACAATATGCGACCAACCATTAGATAATTTATTATCTGATTTAGTAAGAGAGCAGGTATTAATAAATACAAGAGAAGAAGTACCTCATAGTGTTGCAGTAAAGATAGAAAAGATAGAGGAAATGAAAAGAAAAAATGGCAGAAGTTTTACTGCTATTTTGGCTACTATTATTGTTGAAAGATCAACTCAAAAAGGCATTCTTATTGGAAAGAAAGGATCAATGTTAAAAATTATTGGTCAGTCAGCAAGATCAAATATGTCTAAGTTGATTGACGGTCCAGTTCACCTGGAGTTGTTTGTGAAAGTTGTTCCAAATTGGAGAAAAAAAGAATCGAGGTTAATTGAATTTGGTTATGAGGAAGATTTCTAGATGAGGAGTTTTAATTTTGATGTAATTACCTTGTTCCCTAAAGCTTTTGAATTAATAAATAATTTAGGTGTTATTACAAGAGCTTTAGATAAGAATTTGATCGATGTAAATTTATATGATTTAAGAGAATATGGAGAAGGTACTTACAGACAAGTAGACGATAAGCCATATGGAGGCGGAGCAGGTATGGTACTAAAACCTGAACCTATTTATAAGGCATATGAATCAATTAGAAAATCACCTAACAGTAAAACTTTGTTGATGACCCCACAAGGTAAAGTCCTCAAGCAAAAGGATCTTGCGCGATGGTCTACTTTGGATCAAATAATACTTATTTGTGGTCAATATGAAGGTTTTGATGAAAGGATTAGATGTTTAGCTGATGAAGAGATATCAATAGGAGATTATGTACTTTCTGGGGGAGAAATTCCTGCTATGTCAATAATTAACGGTTTGACTAGATTATTGCCTGGCACACTTGGGGATCCAGATTCTTTAATCAATGAAAGTCATAATTCATCTTTATTAGAGTACCCACAGTTCACCAGACCTCAAGTTTTTAGGAATATGAAAGTTCCTGATGTTCTTATTAGTGGCAATCACAAAGAAATTGAACTTTGGAGAGCAGAGCAGATGTCAAAAAGAACACTTAAAAGAAGAAAAGATCTAATTAAAAGTCAATTTTATTTACCAATCGATGAAGATGATGACAATAATTGGTTCTGGGATTTATAGGAAAGTTACTTGAGATATAATTTAAAAAAAGACGATAAATTAAATAAATTTCACTAAATATTCATAAAGAAAAATTTTCATTTTTCTTGATTAATAGTAAGATTAAAGAAAAACAATTTTGCAACTCAAAAAGAATTTTGAATATTTAAGTTTAAGATTTCTCTCGTTAAAGAGTAAGTCAACTTTGGGGTTTTTCATATATCTTTTATTCTCAGTTTTTATATTTGATTTTTCTAAAGCAAATACTAATTTTTCCAAAACAAAAAATAATCAAATTGAAATTGAATATTTAGACTCAAGAAATGAGTTAGAGGATTACATTATTGATACTGGCGATTCAATTAATTTAGAGTTTTATCCTGCTGAAGAATTAAGTGGAATTTTTCCTGTAAATGAAGAGGGAGAATTACTTTTGCCAAGGTTAGATGAAACTTTTGTAAGAGGATTGACTTCTTCTGAGTTGAAAAATTTATTAGAAAAAAGATATGCTAAATTTCTTATTGATCCAGAAATAAAAATAAGGATTGTAGAATTTAAAAGTATTAGAGTATTAGCAAGAGGTGAGTTAAGAAATCCCGGTTTTTATAAATTTCCTGCTTATGCATCAGGTTCATTTTTAAAGTTAGAAAAAGACGATAATTATGAGCTGGATTCAATGGTTAAAAAAGAGCAATCAGATAAAGATCAAAATTTGCAATCAAATAATCAATCTATACAAGATCTAGTCGTCAAAAGATCAAATGAATCTCTAACTACCATTTCTGATGTTGTAAGAAAAGCTGGTGGTATAACTTCTTCAACTGATTTATCTAAAATTGAAATTTTAAGAGATGTACCTCTTGGAAAAGGTGGAGGTAAAAAAAGGGCAATTATTGATTTGAATACTTATTTATACGAATCAGACCCCACTAACGACATACGTATATTTGATGGCGATACTTTATTCTTTCCAAAACTAAGTAAACCTAATCCAGATCAAATCTCGAAATCTATTTTATCTGGGATTTCTCCAAAATTTATCTCTGTCAATCTTTTTGGTAGAGTTGAAACTCCTGGAACTATAAAACTTCCACTTGAAGCTGTACTTTCAGATGCGATTGATTTATCTGGACCAATTAAACCTCTCTCTGGAAAGGTTGTTCTAATAAGGTACGAGAATGATGGGACAGTAATAAAGAAAAATATATCGTATTCAGCAACTGCCAAAAGAGGTTCTAAAAGAAATCCCTATTTGAAAGAAGATGATTTGATATCTGTTAAAAATAGTATTTTAGGAAAAACTACAGGCTTTATTGGAGAAATAACAGCACCGTTTGTTGGTATTTATTCAACTAAACAATTAATTGAAGGTTTCAGTGATTAAAAAAAGGGGTATTTTTGTAATTAAAATATTTAAAATTCCTTTTATGAATTTTCTTTTGTTTGGTAAAACATTAAGCTAAGAGTAAGAGTGTATTAATAATTATTGTGAAAAATTTATTAGGAAATGAATTCTAATCAAAGATTTTGTTTAAGACTTTTAAAAACCTGAAAAATGAACGATTTTACTCCAAAATTCAGAATTGGTAATGGATATGATATTCATAGATTAGTAATTGGAAGAAAACTCATAATAGGTGGAGTAGATTTAAAGCATCCAGATAATTTAGGATTAGATGGTCATAGTGATGCAGATGTTTTAATCCATTCAATAATGGATGCATTATTGGGAGCATTGTCTCTTGGAGATATAGGAAAATATTTCCCTCCTACAGATGACAAATGGAAAGATATAGATAGTCTATTTTTGTTATCAAGGGTTATTGACTTAGTTAGAAAGCAAGGTTGGGAAATAAATAATATTGATAGCGTTATTGTTGCTGAAAGGCCAAAAATTAAACCATATGTTGAATTGATGAAAAAAAATCTTTCAAATACTTTAAAAATAGATAATAGTCTCATAGGAATAAAAGCTACTACTAATGAAAAGTTAGGACCCGAAGGTAGAGAAGAAGGAATAAGTTGTCACTCCGTAGTTTTACTGGAGAAAAAAGAATGAAAATAAATTCTGATTTAAAGAAAAGAATAAAAAGCTTTTTTTTGTTTTTTTTCTTTTTACTTTTTTTTCTTTATCAAATTAATACTCCTACCGCTGAAGCTATTACAATGGATAAATATAAAAAAGAAGTTATCACAGAAGAATTAAGACTTAAAGTTCCTGCTCAATATAAAGAAGTATGGTTAAAGACTGAAAAAGAAATTTGGGAACCTTGGTTATCCTCTCAAGTTGGTTTTTTGGGAAGACAATTATTTTGGGATAAAGAAAAAGAAGAGGCTTTAATTTTAGTAAATTGGAAAAGTAAAAAATTATGGAAAAGTATACCAATTTCAGAAGTAAATATGGTGCAAGAAAAATTTGAAAATAATGTTAAGACTGCCTTGAACTTAAGTGAAAATCCTTTTGAATTAATTTATGAAGGAGAATTAGATAAGCAAAGATGAATTTTGATATCAAGTTTGATTTTCAAAGAAGAGAAAGGCTTGGACTAATTGAGGCTATTTGGGGGCAAGACAAGACTATCGACCAATTGAAGAGATTATCTGAAAGTGTATTAAGTAAAAATGAGGTTGTTTTCATTACTAGGATTAATAGTGAAAAAGCTTTTCAGCTTTTAGATTTATATGAAGAGGCTAAATTTCATGAAGAAGCAAAATGCCTAATAATTGGAGAAAATCTAAATAAACTTGCTACTAATAAAAAAGTTGCAATAGTTTCAGGGGGTTCAAGTGATTTGGCTGTAACACTTGAAGCTAAATTAGCGCTTGAACTTTATGGAGTGAATTGTCAATCTTTTATAGATGTTGGAGTAGCTGGACTTCATCGATTGATGAGTCAGTTAGAAGAAATTAATAAATATGATGTATTAATAGTTTGTGCTGGAATGGAGGGAGCTTTGGCAACAGTTGTGGGCGGATTGTTAGCTCAACCGATAATTGCAGTACCTGTCTCAGTCGGCTACGGCGTTAGCAAGGATGGAAAAACTGCTTTAAATAGTATGTTGTCAAGTTGTTCTCCAGGTATTGCAGTTATGAATATAGATAATGGTTACGGAGCGGCAATGGCGGCTCTCAGAATTATTAAAAGTATTTCCTAAATAATTACTTTTTTTCTATTTCTAAAAGGTTTTCTATCCATAAATTAAGTTGTTTTGATAGCATTCCTTCTTCTCTCATTTTGATTGCTTTTATAACGACTTCTGAATTTACCCACTCTGGAAATCTTTTCGGCATTTATTTTTATATTGAGTAATTTTAATTTGGTACAAATTTTTATAAAAACAAGATCTAAGTAACAAATTTAATCTTTTATGTTTGATTTTGTCCCTAATCTAGACAGCTCAGATGAGGTATGTTCACTTTCTACATTTTTTAATCTTTCAATTAGCTCAGAAAGATCTTTGTGTGCTAACTCACCATTTTGCTCCCATTTAAGGGACCTTGAGTTATTATCAGTTTTTTCTTTCATTATCGTATTAAGGTATTTAGAATATAAAACGAAAACAAGATAATTTTGGTTATTGTTTCAAGCCTAAACTTAAAAAAATATGAAGATTTTTAATACATAAAATATTTTTCTTTTAACCACCGCCAACTATTGAAACAATTTCTAAATTATCGCCATCTTTAATCTTCACTTTTTCCCATTTCATTGAATTTATAATTAAATTATTTAACTCAACTACAATTGTGTTTGGTTTATATCCCATTAAATCTAAAGCTGTAGATAGTAGAGCATTTTCTTGATCAAGGTCTATTTTTTTTTCTTCTCCATTTACTTTAATTTTCATGAGACAATTCTTTTAAAATAATAATAGCTTCTTCTTTAGGATCTTCAGAATTCATTAATTGAGAAACTAAGGCAAATTTTTTAAACCCATTTCTTTTTAAATATGAAATTTTATTAGACTTAATTCCTCCGATAGCAAACCAAGGAATATTTAAACCTTTTGTTAATGTTTTGATCTTTGCAATGCCTATAGGTTTTTTTTCCCTTTTTGTTGTAGTGTCATAAACTGGCCCTATTCCTATGTAATCACAACCTTCCTTAAGAGCATTAGAAATATCAATTTCATTATTTGCGCTTACACCAATAATTTTTGAATATCCTAATAATTTTCTTGCGGTTTTCAAGTCTAAATCATCTTGTCCAAGATGAATCCCATCCGCATTGGATGCTAGAGCTATGTCAATTCTGTCGTTAACGATGAACAAAGAATTATATCTTTTACATAGATTTTTAATCTGAATTGCTTCTTTGAGATGATCTTTATCAGTTCCCTTTTTAAATCTGTGTTGAATGATTCTTACCCCCGCAATTAAAATCTCTTCTATTATTTCTAATAAATTATCCTTTTGATCCGTTATTACATATAAGTCATTTTCTTTTAATATTTCCTCCGACTTCTTACACTTGCTTAAACCTAATAAGTCGATTTCTACAGTATAAATTTCATATCTAATTTCTGAAGCGATTTTTGAAAGCTCATGATTATGTAGTCTTGAGAATTCTTCTATTACTCTTAATGCTTCTTGAACTCTGCCTGAATTAGAACTTATAATTTGTTCAGAGGTTTTTCTTTTGATTTGCTCTTGATGAATCAATCCTTTGCATTTGTCCTCAATATGATTCCTAGATTGTTTATAAACTTCTAAATGATTTTTCCCTAATATTTGTCTAAAGTTTTTAATTTTTTCAACATAATTTTCTTTTCCTAGACCAAATCTAGCCCAATCCTCTAGCACTCTTAATCCTTCTCTAGCTCTATCAAGATTAGCGTCAATAATTTGATAAATTCTTAAATCTTCAGCGTTTGTTCTATTGGAATTCAGCATTTGTAAACTATTGTTCGTTGTTTTTAAAAATTTTTAGGGCATTATCTCTATCTTTTTTGATTTGATTAGAGAGTTGATCTATATTTTTAAATTGGATTTGAGATCTAAGTTTTTCAACTGGTTCTACAGATAGATTTAACCCATATAGATCGATATCTTTATTAATTAAATGAACTTCAACAGCAGATGGTAATAAAGGATTTATTGTTGGTTGAGACCCAAGATTCATAACTGATGCAATTTTTTGGTTGGAATTTTCTATAGTTGTCCAAGCTGCATATACGCCTTCTCCAGGTAAAAATTTTCTACCATCTATTTCAAGATTTGCGGTGGGCCATCCAAGAGTTTTCCCAATACCTTTACCTTTAACCACTTTCCCATTAAAACTATAAGGTCTTTTAAGAACTTTTAAAGCATTTTTCAAATCACTATTTTGCAATAAATCTCTTATTCTGCTGCTACTGATTCTGCCTTCGTTGTCTTCTAAAATTGGAGTAATTTTTAGTTTTATATCACTATCTTTAATCATATTTTTTATAGTGTTTATGTCTCCTCTTCTTTTAAAACCAAATTTAAAATTAGCACCAACAGAAATGTTTTTTGCTTGTAATTGATTTATCAAAATATCCCTTACAAATATTTCCGCACTTAGTTTGGATAATTCCTTATCAAAAGGAATCAGAACTAATTGTTTAATCCCGAGATCTTCAAGAATAGGTAGTTTTTCATAAGGAAGATCAAGTCTAAGACGCGTCTCTTTGTAAAGAACTTCTCTAGGATGAGGCCAGAAGCTTGCAATTGTTGGGGTAAATTGATTTTCTTCAACTACACTTTTTATTAACTTTCTATGACCAGCATGTAGGCCATCGAAACTTCCAATAGCTATTGAAGTAGGACTCTTAACTTCAGATGGCGATATTAAAGAGATCAAAAGATTTCGTGCAATTTTATGATTTTGATGGCAAATTTGAATAGATTATAGTTTATTCAAACAAATGAATGTCTGACAAAATTGATTTTCAGTCCCTTTCATTTGGAATGCGGCGCATTGGATGGATACGCTTTTGGGTTCAATCCATTTTAGGCGTTGTTGTTGCAGCTGTTTTGCTTTTTTCAAATGTTGTAAATAATAGCGAAGGACAGCTTGGCTTAGCTCCTGGTCTATCACTTACAACAATATCCTTGATTTTACTACTTTTTAGTCTTTGGCAAGGTTGGTTAATAGTTAGAACAGGGAGAGCAATCGCAAGCAATGCCAGACCCTCAAGAGGACAAACCAGTAAATTAATAAAAAGAGGCATAATAGTTGATTTATTAGGAATTTTGTTTGGATTAATTGGATATCAAGCTCTTATGGGCGCCCTATTTATACAAGCATCCTCTCAAACGACGGGACAACTGATAACAGCGACATCTGATATCCCAATTACTGGACTTGAAATATTATCAGTTCTCAGTAATACACAAGTAATTGCGGCTCATTTTTTTGGACTTTGCTTTTCTTTATGGCTTTTAAGAAGGATTTATAAATGAATTATTAATTTTGGGTAAGTCTTCTAAATTACCCCTCCAAAATAAATCTGGTTCTACAGGTGTAAGCGATATTTTATTATCTTGTATTTGAGATACATCACTAGGCCAATTTTTAGGACCGTAACCTTTCGATTTAAGATCTAGAACTACCTCACCTGCTAACCAATAATAATCATCACCCCTCGGATCTTCTCTTTTGGAAAATTGATTTTTATATTTTCTCACTGATAATCTTGTCCAGGAAAATTCTTTTATTTTGCTTTTTTCGCAAGGGGGTATATTCAAATTTAATAGAAGTGAAGTTGGCCAACTATCCTTAATGGCTTGTTCCGCAATATTCATCGCAATCTCTCCAGCAAATTCAAAATTCTTCCATTTAAAACTAGCTACACTTATTGCCATGGAGGGAACATTTTCTAAAGTTCCTTCCATGGCTGCAGCTACTGTTCCTGAACAAAAAATATCTGTTCCTAAATTGGGCCCGTGATTTATTCCAGATAGAACTAGATCAGGTTTATTATCCAAGAGTTCAGATAGTGCTAATTTGACACAATCTGCAGGGGTGCCTGAACATCCCCAAGCTTCAATTCCTTCCTCAAATAATTCGTCCGCTCTTTCCACTCTTAATGGAGATTGTAAAGTAAGACCATGACCAGTAGCTGATCTCTCTTGGTCAGGACATACTACTTTAACCTTATGTCCTCTTTTTTGTGCTGATTTTGCTAATGCTCTTATCCCCGCCGCAAAAACACCATCATCATTGCTAATTAATATATTTAACGGTTTCATTAATCAATAAATTTTATTTATGGACGATATTTAAGTAAAATAAAGCAATACTTATTTTTACTATATCAGTGAGTCAGATTGAATCATTAAGTCAAATTGAGGAAAAATTAAAAAATCTTTCTTTAACAGCAAAAAATAATATTGTTAATGCTAATACTCATGAAGAACTGGATCAATTAAGAGTTTCCTTGCTAGGAAAAAAAGGAGATTTGTCAATTATCCTGAAAACAATGGGTCAATTGTCCCCTGCTGATAGACCAATTGCTGGTCAGAAGGCAAATTTAATAAAGATAAATTTGCAAGAATTAATAACTGAAAGAAAAAATCAACTAAATAGTGAAGCCTTACAGAAAAAGATTCAAACAGAAAAAATTGATGTAACTATCCCTTCAATTGGAACCCCCCCTGGAAATAAACATCCTTTAATTTCAACTCAAGATGAAATAATAGATATTTTTTGTGGTTTAGGATACTCAGTTGAAAGTGGCCCTGAAATAGAAACTGATTTTTATAATTTTGAGTCTCTCAACATACCCAAAAATCATCCCGCAAGAGATATGCAGGATACTTTCTACTTAGATGAAAATCGACTTTTAAGGACCCATACTTCTCCTGTCCAGATAAGGTACTTAGAGAAAAATCCTCCTCCAGTTAGAATTATTGCTCCGGGGAGAGTGTATAGGAGAGATGCTGTAGATGCTACTCATTCCCCAGTATTTAATCAAGTTGAGGTTTTATGTATCGATCAAGATATTAATTTTAGTCATTTGAGAGGAACAGTTCTTACATTTTTAAAGACCTTTTTTGGAGATATTCCTGTAAGATTTAGAGCGAGTTATTTCCCATTTACGGAACCTTCTGCAGAAGTAGATGTTCAATGGAAGGGTAAATGGTTAGAAGTTATGGGATGCGGAATGGTAGATCCGAAGGTCTTAGAAAAATTAGGAATAGATTCGGAAAAATGGACTGGATTCGCAGCTGGATTAGGAGTTGAAAGATTTTGTATGGTAAGACATCAGATTGATGACATCAGAAAATTTTATACAAATGATCTTAGATTCTTGGAACAGTTCTAATAGTGTTTAATTCTTAAATTAGGATTGTCCAGCAAATTAGTTTAAGATAGTCATAGCTTTAGTTTTTTTTGATTGGTACGTAAAGCAGGGCTAATAGTAAATGATGGGAAAGAACTTGCCGTTCAAACAGCAATTTCTGTTGAGAAAAAGTTGGAAAAATCCAATTATCAAGTTGTAAGGGTTAGTAGTTCGGGTGGAATGGTTGGATTCGCCAATCCTGATCAACATGTTCGTCCTTTGGGATATACGAACTGTGTTCCCGATGGTTTTGACTCTTCAATGGAATTTGCAATTGTTCTTGGCGGGGATGGAACCGTGCTTTCTGCAGCAAGGCAAACAGCACCAGCTAAAATTCCAATTCTTACAATAAATACTGGTCATTTAGGTTTTCTTGCGGAAGCTTATTTATCAAATCTTGATGAAGCAATAGATAAAATCATTGCTGGAAATTGGGATATTGAAGAAAGAACTTGCTTTATTATTAGCGTAATGCGTAATGATCAAAGAAGATGGGAGTCTCTTTGTCTTAATGAGATGGCTCTTCATAGAGAACCTCTGACAAGTATGTGTCATTTTGAGATTTCTATTGGGCGACATGCTCCTGTTGATATCTCAGCTGATGGAGTAATTTTATCTACCCCAACTGGATCTACTGCGTATTCGTTGAGTGCTGGAGGGCCAGTTATTACGCCTGATTGCCCTGTAGTTCAATTAACTCCAATTGCTCCACATTCATTGGCATCAAGGGCATTAGTTTTTAATGATTCAGAGCCAGTAACTGTTTTTCCTGCAACTCCTGAAAGGTTGGTAATGGTTGTTGACGGAAATGCTGGTTGTTATGTTTGGCCTGAAGATAGAGTTTTAATAAGAAAAAGTAAACACTCAGTAAAGTTTATTAGACTTGAAGATCATGAATTTTTCCAAGTTTTAAGAAATAAACTAGGTTGGGGATTGCCCCATGTGGCTAAACCTAACAAATAACCATTATTTAAATTTATTTTTTCCCTTTTAGTACAAAGACAGGATTATTTGGTTCTAATCTCATTCCCTCAGCGATACTTAGGCTTTTATAGGTCTGAATTAAATTTAAATTTGTTTTAAAATTTTTTTCTTCTAATTCCTCTTTCAATTCTTTTATAGTTTGAATATCAATTATTGGGATAACGATAATATCTCCGATACTCATACCCTGAGCCAGTTTATTAATAATTTGAAGTTTAGTCTTTTTATCACATCCTCCAATCACTAATCTGTTAGGTTTTTCAAAAGAACTTAAATTTCTCGAATTCAAGGTATTATTTATGTCTTCCTCAAAAATAAATTTTGGTTTAACACCAAGTCTTCTTGAGTTTTCTATTATTAATTCTTTTGATCCAATCCTTTTATCGATACAAAACAAATCTAAATAAGGCCTTAATTTTAATGCCTCTAAACCAATTGACCCACAACCAGCGCCTATATCCCAGATGACACCATTTTCAGGGAGCTCTAGATCAGCTAAGATTTGGATGCGAACCTCCCTTTTAGTAAATAAATTTGGTCTATCATCGAAAGTTTTAAAAATATGATCACTGGTTCCGAAAAGAGGGAGGTTATTATTTGAGTACTTTTTCTTTGTTTGTGTAAGAACAACAATGTTCAAACTTGATATATCAGATGGTAATGACTCCTTAAGATTTAATTTTCTTATATTTTCATTGACGAAGCCAATCTCTTCACAGAGCCAAAAATCATAGAAGTCAATAAGATTTAATTCTGATAAGTTTTTTTTGATTATTTCTAAACTTTTGTTATTTGAATCTGTAATAATAGCCAAACTCGAAGGCCTAGCTTTAAGAGCCTCTACTAACTTAGTCGAATCTCTTCCGTGAATACTCACATTAATAGTATCTTGCCATGGGAGCTTTAACTTACTAAATGCCAATTGAATGCAAGTCTTTGAAGGGTAGAAACTTAATTCATCTCTTGAAAAATTTTCTAATAGTATTCTACCAATACCAAACCAAAGTGGATCTCCTCTCGAAATCAAAATGACATCATTTTTTTGAGATCTAAGCCAGTTAATAAGTTCGCTATTACTCTTGCTCGAAAAAAATAATTTCTTTTTTTCTAAACTATTTTTGCTCCATGATTTAATTTCATCAAAATATGAATTTGGAACTGCAATATTTTCGGTTTCTAAAAATAAGTTTTGTAATTTGAAAGATAGATCCTCAAATTTATAAGAATTAATTCCAATTACATGAATTTTTCTATTAACTTCAGTCATCAATATCTAATTAAAAGGAACTAAATTATTTGAATGTTTTATTAAATTATCTTATTATTATTTGAGTTATATTTGTAAATTAATTGTCTGAAAGGAGAAAGAGATTGCATGATTTATTGTTAACTCTAATTAATAAAGATAGTGAATTTGAGTTTATTGAAGAAGATTCTAATGATTTAACATCTAGCTATTCTGAAAAAGACACTTTGAATTTATCTCGAGTTATAGAAAAAAATCGTAAAATAATCAAAAGATATCAAGCTATTGTAAGAACAGCTGTAACTCTTGATGCCCTGATGGATTCTGAAAATGAAGAAAATTACAAAATCAAATAAAAATATTTTTTTACAAAGAATATTACCTTTACTTTTACTATTATCCTTTATTTTTAACCCTTTAAAAGTATCTGCAGAAGTTGCAGAAACAGAAATAAATGGGGCATTAATGAATGCTAGCAGTGAGTTTTTAAGGGACTTGGACTTTGAAACTTGGCAACTAGTAGCCTATAAATCCCCTCTTTTTGAAGATAAATTGATTTTGAGAGTAATAGGATATCCAGGAAACCTCAGGATTGACCATCCCACCGATTTGAGGGTTGAATCAGGAAGAAAACAGTGGCTTTTAGATGATAAAACATTACTCAATGTGGAATTAGCGAATGATGGAAGACAAGCTGCAGCAGAATTCGATCTTGATGAATTGATTAAAAATTTAGATAAAAATAGACCATTAAGATTATCTTTGTCAGGAGTTTTTTCTGAGTTACCTGTTCCTCCCTTCGTTGTTAAGGAGTGGAGATCAATAAACTGAATTTGATTTTTGGAGATGCCTGAAAAAAATGTAAGCCATACAAAATGGATGAGAAGAGCATTATTTTTGGCTTCTTTAGGCAAAAATACAACGAGTCCTAATCCTAAAGTGGGAGCTGTGATACTTGATAAGAATGGAAGCCTTATCTCAGAGGGTTTTCATTTCAAGGCAGGGATGCCTCATGCAGAGGTAATGGCTTTTAATAATTTAAAAAAGGATGCTAAAGGTGGAACAATGTATGTGAATCTAGAACCTTGTTGCCATCACGGTAAAACCCCTCCATGTGTAGATAAATTGATATCCTCGGGGTTAAAAGAGGTATATATATCTATTGAAGACCCTGATAAAAGAGTCTCTGGTAAAGGTATTAAGCTTTTAAAAGAAGCTGGAATA
>QCDN01000021.1 GCA_003280885.1 Prochlorococcus sp. AG-355-J04
GCAAATGATCACTCCCAAACAGGAACTTTCTTAATTGGCCCTCTAGAGAGGGGGCAAGCTACAACTTTGGGTAATTCTCTTAGAAGAGTTCTTATGGGAGGGCTTGAAGGCAGTGCAGTGACTGCAGTAAGAATAGCAGGAATTAATCATGAATATGCTACTATTCCTGGAGTTAGAGAAGACGTTTTAGATATTCTTCTTAATTGCAAGCAACTATCAATAAATAGTTCTAATCCAGAGCTCGAAATCGGCAGGTTAGTAGCGAGCGGTCCAATGGATGTGAAGGCAAATGACATCAAATTCTCCTCTCAAGTTGAAATAGTTGATGGCGAAAAACCTATTGCTACTATTCAGGAGGGGCATAACTTAGAGTTGGAAATACATGTTGAAAGAGGTGTTGGATATAGACCTATCGACCGTAAGAGTGAAGAGACGACTGCTATTGACTTACTTCAAATAGATGCTGTATTTATGCCAGTCAAGAGAGTCAATTTTACGATTGATGAAACTGCTGTAGCAGAAGGCGGAACAGGAAGAGAAAGATTAAAAATGGAAATAGTAACGGATGGCTCAACAAGTCCTGACGATGCTATTGCTGAAGCTGCAAATCATTTAATAGAACTCTTTCAACCTCTTGCCACTGTCACAATGGTGGAGGAAATTCCTGAAGAACCTGAACCATCTCCTGAAGCTCAAATTCCTCTTGAAGAACTAAACTTGTCCGTTAGAGCATATAATTGTTTGAAAAGGGCGCAAGTTAACTCAGTTTCGGATTTAATGGGCTTCAGCTATGAAGATCTTCTTGAAATCAAGAACTTTGGTTCTAAATCTGCAGATGAGGTTATTGAGGCTCTTGAGCGCATCGGCATTTCTATTCCACAAAGCAGAACATCTGTTTAACAATTTTTAAGATTATGAGACACCAACTTAGAATTCCATTATTAAGTAAACCTGCTGATCAGCGTAAAGCACTTCTAAGAGGTTTGACTACCCAATTAATTAGGGAAGGTAGGGTAACGACAACAAAAGCTAGAGCAAAAGCTTTAAGAAATGAAGCTGAAAGAATGATTTCACTCGCAAAAGAGGGAAGTTTGGCTTCTAGGAGAAGGGCTATTGGATATATTTATGATAAAAAATTAGTTCATTCATTATTTGAAAAAGCAAAGGAAAGATATGGAGACAGAAGTGGTGGTTATACGCGCATAGTCAGAACTGTATCTAGAAAAGGTGATAACGCTCAGATGGCGATAATTGAGCTTGTTTAAGTTAGTTAATAAAGGGGCTTTTACTAAAAAAATAACTTTTGAAAAGGGTAGCTTTACTAGTCCAATATGATGGATCTCATTATTCAGGTTGGCAGAAACAGAAAAATGCAACTACTGTTCAAGAAATTTTAGACAGAGCTCTCTTAAAGATTACAAATCATTCAGTAAAGACTTTTGCAGCAGGCAGGACTGATGCTGGGGTTCATGCATCGGGTCAAGTAGTACACTTTGATGTTGATTGTGTTATTCCAGGAAATAGTTATTCTGATGTCTTAAATAGTCTTTTACCCTCATCAATTAGGATCTTGGAATCAGTTGAGGTAAAAGATAGTTGGCATGCATGCTATTCAGCAATGTATAGACATTATCGATATGTCATTAATAACAGTAAATTCCCAAACTTGTTCATCAATAATTGGTCATGGCATAGATATCAAAAAGTATTAGATGAAGTTTTAATGTTAAGTGCATCCAAGAAAATGATAGGAGAACATGATTTTTTTGCTTTTCAGAAAAGTGGTAGTAATAGAACAAACTCAATTACAAAAATAAAAAATATAGATATTAAAAGAGTAGAAGATTTGATTTTTGTTGATATTAAAGCTACTGGTTTTCTATATGGAATGGTCCGCTTAATTATTGGTCAACTAGTTTTAGTTGGAGAAAACAAAATATCGCCAGAAATTTTTACAGATAGATGGGTAAACAAAAAGAAAAATGATGTTAAAGAATCTGCTCCAGCAAAGGGGTTATGTTTTGTAAATGCTGTTTATGAAGAAAATGTTTTTAAAAAGATTAATAACAATGATTTTTTCCCTGTATTTTTAATTAAGGGTTTTTCTTAAGCAAATTTTAATTAAGCGAATTTTTTGTGTAAATCATTCAAAACTGTTGTTTAATATTCCTTCAATAAGGTAGAATTTAAGACTAATTTAAATTTATTTGCAGAAATTTGGTAAATGAATAAAACAATTACTCCATCTTTAGAAACAATTGAAAGAAATTGGTTTTTAGTTGACGCAAAAGATAAGACGCTTGGTAGACTTGCTACAGAAATCGCAACTGTATTGAGAGGTAAGAATAAACCAACATTTACACCTCATCTAGATACTGGAGATTTTGTCATTGTAGTAAATGCCGAGAAAGTTGAGGTAACAGGAAAAAAAGCATCACAAAAATTGTACAGGAGACATTCTGGAAGACCAGGAGGAATGAAAATTGAAAAATTTGAGTCTTTACAAGAAAGAATTCCTGAAAGAATTATTGAGCAAGCTGTTAAAGGCATGCTTCCTCATAATTCTTTAGGAAGACAGCAGTTTAAAAAACTAAAAGTTTATAAAGGTGCTGTTCATCCTCATGCTGCTCAGAATCCTGTATTATTAAATAGTTAATTTATCAAAATGAATAGTCAAATAAAAAACAAAGCTGTGTATTGGGGAACTGGAAGAAGAAAAACTTCAGTAGCTAGAGTTCGGTTGATTCCAGGAAATGGACTAATAAAAATTAATGGTCGTGCTGGAGATGATTACTTAAACTTTAATCCTCTGCACTTAAATTCAATAAAAGCACCTTTGCAAATATTAGGCCTTGAAAATTCTTATGATATTTTGGTAAATGTTTTTGGTGGTGGATTGACTGGCCAAGCAGATGCTATTAAGCAAGGTGCAGCTCGAGCACTTTGCGAATTATCTCCTGACAATAGGAAACCGCTAAAAACGGAAGGCCATCTCAGTAGAGATCCTAGAGCTAAGGAAAGAAGAAAATATGGTCTTAAAAAAGCAAGAAAAGCTCCTCAATTCTCTAAACGTTAAAGGAATTTAAATTATGCCAAAATCAGAAATTCATCCAAAATGGTATTCAGATGCAAAAGTTATTTGTAATGGAGAAGTTGTAATGACTACTGGCTCAACGCAGCCTGAATTACATGTTGATGTTTGGAGTGGAAATCATCCCTTCTTCACCGGAACTCAGAAGATTCTTGATACAGAAGGAAGGGTTGATAGATTTATGAAAAAATATGGAATGGGTTCAGCTGATACTGCTACTTCAAAAGAGAAAAAAGAAGAAAAAGATTCTAAAAAATAGAATTTTCAAAATTAAGCACAATTTCAATTGGAATACTCAACATTAATTGCAAGGTTGAAAACTGCTTCAGAAAGTTTTGAAAATTTGGAAGTGCAACTTGCAGATCCTGACATAGCTAATGATCCAAAAAAATTAGAATCCATAGCAAGAGAAAGGTCAAAATTGGAACCTTTGGTGATTGATTTTAATAAGTTGCTTGATACTGATAAGGAAATCGAAGATTCAAAAAATCTACTAAAAGAGAATAGAAATGATAAAGAAATGGAATCTTTGATAAATGAGGAGTTGATAATTCTAGAGGAATCTAAGAGTGAACTGATTCAAAAAACCACAATCGCCTTATTGCCAAAGGACCCAAGAGATGAAAGAAGTGTAATGTTAGAAATCAGAGCTGGCGCTGGAGGTAATGAGGCATGTATTTGGGCGGGTGATTTAGCAAGAATGTATGAAAGATATGGACAAAAAATTGGATGGTCTGTAAAACCTGTTAGTGCTTCCGAGTCAGATATGGGTGGATTTAAGGAGTTAGTTATCTCCGTTAAGGGAGATTCTGTTTATAGTCAACTTAAATTTGAGGCTGGTGTACATAGAGTCCAAAGAGTTCCAGCTACTGAATCTCAAGGTAGAGTTCACACCTCTACTGCTACAGTTGCCGTTATGCCTGAGGCTGATCCTGTTGAGGTTAAAATTGATCCAACAGATCTAGAGGTTGGAACAGCAAGATCAGGGGGTGCAGGGGGGCAAAATGTTAATAAGGTAGAGACAGCTATTGATCTTCTACACAAGCCTACAGGAATAAGAGTTTTTTGTACTCAAGAGAGATCACAATTGCAAAATCGTGAACGAGCAATGGAAATCTTAAGAGCTAAATTGTATGAAATTCAATTAAAAGAAGCCAATGCAAAAGAGAGATCACAAAGGCTTTCCCAGGTTGGAACAGGCGATAGAAGTGAAAAAATCAGAACTTATAATTTTAAAGATAACAGGACAACTGATCATAGATTAGGTTCCAATTTTTCTCTTGAGCCAATTCTTGCTGGTCAATTAGAAGAAGTTATTAATGCATGCATAGCGCAAGAACAAAAAAGAATGATGGAAGATTTTAATAAAGAAGTAAATTAAGATTTTTTTATTAAATTGCAACCCCTATTACGTATTTACTCCATTCTTTATGCTTGCCAGAGTCAATTTGTCTTGTAGCCTCAAAATTTAGATTACTTAATGGACGATAAGGCTGACGTTTTAAGGGCATATTCGCCTCTTCGGGGGTTCGATTACCTTTTTGTACATTACATCTGAGACATGCTGTAGTAACATTTTCCCAGTTATCTGTTCCACCTCTGCTTCTCGGTAAAACATGATCTATTGATAGGTCACTACCCCTATAGTTACAGTATTGGCAAGAATTATTATCTCTCAGAAGAATATTTTTTCTTGTTAAAGAAACCTCTCTAAAAGGAACTTTGACGTAGTAACGAAGTCTTATAACTGTCGGCAACTTTTTCCCGCTATGAATTGAATATGTTTTGTCTTCCTCTAAGCTTTCTGCTTTACCTTTAATCATCAAAATTACTGCTCTTCGCCAGGAAGTGATGTTTAAAGGTTCATAGGATGCATTTAAAACTAGAGTCTGGCCCATGCCAAAATACAATTTACATGTCATGCTAACTGTATATTTCAATAAGCGCATTTATTTGTGCAAAGTTAATGCAAAATAGGCAAACAAATCAGGTATTTAATTTTGACAAATTTCCAAATTTTGAAAAAGATATAGATCTAAAACAAAGAGCATGGATTGAAGTTAAAGGTAAAGCAATAGAAACAAACGTTAGACAGTTAAGATCAAAATTAAGTAAAAATTGTCAATTTATGGCAGTCGTTAAAGCTGATGGATATGGACATGATTCGAAATTAGTATCAGAGTATGCTATCAAAGGTGGAGCATCTCAATTAGGTGTCGCCACATTAAATGAAGGCATTGATCTTCGTTCTTCTGGAGTTAAAAAACCAATACTTATCCTCGGAAATCTTTATACGAAAAGGGATCTTATTATATGTTTTAAAAATGATCTTATGCCAACCATAAGTAGTATAAGAGAATGTTTAATTTGCAATAACATTGGTAAGCAATTTGGATTGAAATTTCTTTTACATCTTAAAGTTGATACTGGAATGTCAAGATTAGGATTCGAATACAGTAAATTTCTTCAGCAATTTGAAAAAATTAAATCTTTTGAGAACATTTTAATAGAAGGAATATATAGTCATTTATCTTCTGCAGATGAAGCTAACGCATTTGATCCTAAAAGTATTACACAACTACAAAGACTGAAGTTTAATGAAATATTAAAGCAAATTAATTTTGATCGAAATAATGAAATTAAGATTCATTTGGCTAATTCTGCAGGAATGCTTATTAACAAAGATTTTCATTTTCACATGGTACGAGTTGGACTTTCTATGTATGGATACAGTCCTTTAGACAAAATAGATAAAAATTTATCACTTAAACCAGCTTTATTTTTGAAAGCTAAAGTAGCTTTTATTAGAACTATTGATCCAGGAGTTGGTGTAAGTTATGGAGGTAAATTTGTAAGTCATAGAAAAACTAATTTAGCTGTATTAAGTATTGGTTACGCAGATGGAGTACCAAGAAATCTTTCAGGAAAGATAAATGTTATTCATAATAATACACTTTATCCCCAAGTTGGATCCATAACTATGGATCAAATGATGGTGGACATAACAGGTTCAAGGGAAATTAAAGTTGGGAGTACTATGGTATTACTAGGATGTGATGGAGATAAAACAATTTCTCCTCTTGAATGGGCAAGAAAATCTAATACTATACCGTGGGAAATTCTTTGTTCTTTTAAAAATAGATTACCGAGAGTTCAAGTTGATTAGACATTTCGATTAAATAAAAAATTTTGAATGTTTGCAAAAAAATTGATAATGTATAAGAACTGGAGAGGTGGCTGAGTGGTTGAAAGCGGCTCCCTGCTAAGGAGTTACAGGAGGTAACTTTTGTCGAGGGTTCGAATCCCTCCCTCTCCGTGATTTATTTAGAAAATTTTTAATTAATATTTGTTTTAAAACAAGTCAAGATTAATATCTTTAAGGTCATAAATAGAATTCAAAATTAAATCAGCGCCTGCATTTCTAAGATTTGTTTCATAAGAATTACGTTCTTTTAATCGAGAATTTAAATGTAAATGAGGTGGAGCTATTCCGATACTTATGAATTTCTGAGATGGTATTTCCTTTCTGGCGTTTAAAACTGTATTTATATCTGCAATAGTATCTCCTACATATGCAATGGGAATATTTGATTCGCCAAGTTTATCTCCAATAAGCTTTTTTGATAAGTTAATAAAACCTTTAGGATCAGGCTTGTCAGGGGCATCTCCCATAGATATTAATGGTGGTGATTTTAGTCCAAGTCTTTTTTCTAAAACAAATTTTGCAGAAGCAGACTCTGCCCCACTAACAAAACCCCAGATTATTCCATTGCCTTGAATTAAATCAAAAAACTTTTTATCAACTAATAAATCCTCGTTTGTTATGTAACCAGACCAATATTTACTATCTTTATTTGGATCTCCACCAAAGTAAAACTCTTCAAAACATTTTACTATTTCCTCTCTTGGAGGAATTTTAAGGTTTAAGTTCTCTTTTTTTATAAATCTTTTTATGAGTTCTAAACTTAAATCCCAGTCATTATTCCAGATCCCTTCATTTTTTGCATTATCAATATCTACATAACTTGGCTCCCAGCCGGAAAATTTGTAAACCGTTTTTTTTAATGAAAGTCTATAACTATTTTCTACACTGCGGATTACCCCATCAATGTCAAACAAAATTAAACCAATATTTTTCAATTAATTTTCTTAAATCATCATTATAAAAGATTAGTATTCTTATAAAGAAAAAGCAAAGAAAAACATTCTATTTTTAAAATTATGGATTATCTAAAATCAGTTTTGTAAATATCCTCTGGGAGTGAGAAATATTTCGTCAACTAAGGTTGTTTGAGAATTGCCAATAATAATAATTGACAACATATCAATCTCTTTAAAAGGAATGGTGTTTAAGGTAAAAAATTTTTTAGTTTGATTTTCTCTCCCTACTTGTCTAGCTATTAAAACTGGAGTATCACCATGCCTAGATTGTAAACATATATCTATTACACTTTTTAGCTGCCAATTTCTTTCAATGGATTGAGGATTAAATAAAGCTATTACAAAGTCACCGACAAGAGCTCCTTCAATTCTTTTTTTTATTAAGGACCATGGAGTTAATTTATCGCTTAAGCTTACTGAACAAAAGTCATTCATTAGAGGTGCGCCACTAATTGCAGCAGCTAATTGAACACTACTTATACCTGGATGTACTTCAAAGTAAGGTCTATATTCTTTTTTGACTTTTTGGAGTAATTCTAAAAGTAAACCTGCCATGCCATAAAATCCAGATTCACCTGAAGAAATTAAAGCCACTTTTATTCCTTCCTCAGCTAGTTTAATTGCTTTACTGCATCTCTCTTTTTCTTCAGTAAGATTACTTTCAATTAAAACTTGGTCACTCCTTTTTAAGGACTTAATTAAATCTAAATACATTTTGTATCCGATCCAAACACTACATCTTGAGAGTGCTTTTCTTGAATTATTGGTTAGGAAGGAGATATCACCAGGCCCACTTCCAATAATATGGATTTCACCTCGGGTTGGATTATATTGATTTTTTGATTCTGATACAGCGATAGTTACTGCCCCAGATTCATTTTTAAAAATTCTTTTTTCTTCTAATAATTTTGATCCTTCTCCTGCTGCAAGTAAGCAAGAGGCTTCTGCTACGGAAGGGGTACCAATTTCCTTTTGCACAACATTTGATGGATTTGGAACAGTTATTTTTGAAAGATCTTCTTTACTAAAAAACTTTATAGGCAAGTTTTTTTCTTTAGCAAGTTCTAAAATTCCTTTCTCATCTTTTTTAATATCAACTGTTGCAAGTCCTGCAATTGAATACTTGGATAAATTTCTCGACTCCAATAAATTATTGAAAGAATTTGCTATTAATTCTTTGCTTGTATTTCTTTCACATCCAATGCCAATCCATAATACGGGCGGGTGCCAAGTTGTTTTATGATTTTCGAATATGCTCACATGAAATGTTGAATCTGGTTTTTCAATTTCTTTTTCATTAATTTGATTAATAATCTCCCCTGATTCTGAATTTTTCCATAAGCTATTACCAGATAATTGTTTGCAAAATATTTCTTCGTTCTTAGCTTGTTTAATTACTAGTTTTGACCAATCCTTTATGTTGCCAGATCTTTCCCAACCCCATTGATTCCCAAATGCATCAAGATTTAAGAAGCTTTGATCATTAGAATTATTAGTTTCTATTATTTCGCTATCAAGTAAATTAGCAATTTGATATGCAATATTTTGCGTATTTGACTGATGTAAGCCAATTAAAGGAACTATCTTGGAACATTTGTTATCTATAACGATTACTCCGGGATCTTGATCTTTAGAGGTTAAAAAAGAATTTATTATGCGTATTGATGCAGCAATTGAGCCTATAAAAATAATTAAATCTATCTCCGGCCATTTTTTAAGCAAGATTTCTCTAGGTTTTTGTACTTGAATAGGTTCATTTTTATCTCCATCATCTTTTGAAGAACCTGCAATATATATATTTTTGACAAATTCGGTTTTTTTAAGCCTTTTTAAAATTTCTTTTGAATTATTAGATAGACCTATAGCAATTCCTTTCAAATCAGAAACTATTGATAGTTACGTTGAAATTATATACTGTCGCTGGATTTAAAAAATTTTCTTTGAAATATAAAAAAAAATTTAAGAAATTTCCACAAATTTTGAGTAAAAATACTCATAATTTAGTCATAGACTAGAATTTAACAAAATATTCATATAGTAACAATCATTAGAACATTTGTTACGTTAATGCATAACGAAAGAATCTTTGCCTTATTATTTTTGAAACGAATATCTAAAGTTCCGAAGGATTCGTTTTCTTGAACATTATAATTAAAAATAGGTTCAAGATCCGATCAATCGGCTTTAATGTCAATTATTTTCGAGGTGCTAGATGACCATTAGCCCACCAGAAAGTGGAGAAAAAAACAAAAAAGTTTTGGAGGATCCTGTTAAGGCCGATCCAAGACCTATTGATTTTGCCAAATTAGATAAGCCAGGTTTCTGGTCAAGTAAATTATCTAAAGGTCCAAAAACTACAACTTGGATCTGGAATTTGCATGCTGACGCACATGATTTCGATGTGCACACAGGCGATGCTGAAGAAGCAACAAGAAAAATCTTTTCAGCTCATTTTGGACATCTTGCAGTCATCTTTATATGGATGAGTGCTGCATTTTTCCATGGAGCAAGATTTTCTAATTACTCAGGTTGGTTAGCTGATCCAACTCATGTCAAACCCGGAGCTCAGCAAGTTTGGGCAATCGTTGGTCAAGAAATGTTGAATGCTGATCTTGGTGCTAACTACAATGGAATTCAAATCAGCTCAGGAATATTCCACATGTGGCGTGCATGGGGAATCACTAATGAGAGTGAACTGATGGCTTTGGCAATAGGTGCTGTAGTAATGGCTGCACTTATGCTTCATGCTGGAATTTTTCATTATCATAAAGCAGCTCCAAAAATGGAGTGGTTCCAAGATATTGAGTCTATGCTTAATCACCATATAGCTGGTTTAGTAGGATTAGGATCTTTAGCATGGGCTGGCCATTGTATTCATATCGGAGCTCCTACTGCAGCCCTATTAGATGCAATTGATGCAGGCTCTCCTTTAGTTATTAATGGGAAAGAAATAGCAACTATTGCAGACATGCCTATGCCGCATCAACTTTGCGATCCACAAATTATTGGTCAGATATTTCCAGGATTAGCAAGTGGTACAGGCAATTTCTTTAGTTTAAATTGGTTAGCTTTCTCAGACTTCCTCACTTTCAAAGGTGGACTTAACCCTGTGACAGGAAGCTTGTGGATGACTGATGTTTCACATCATCATTTAGCTTTTGGTGTAATAGCAATAATCGGTGGTCATATGTACAGAACCAATTACGGTATTGGTCATAGTATGAAAGAAATATTAGATTCACAACAAGGAGACCCAATATTATTCCCTGCGCCCAAAGGTCATCAAGGTCTTTTTGAGTTCATGGCAGAAAGTAGACATGCTCAGCTTTCAGTAAACCTAGCGATGCTTGGATCAATTAGTATTCTTGTATCTCATCACATGTATGCGATGCCTCCATATCCTTATATAGCTACTGACTACATGACAGTTCTTGGATTATTTACCCATCACATGTGGATAGGTGGATTATTCATAGTAGGAGCAGGTGCGCATGCTGGAATTGCAATGGTTAGAGATTACGATCCAGCAAAACATATTGATAATGTATTAGACAGAATTCTTAAGGCAAGAGATGCTTTAATCAGCCACTTGAACTGGGTATGTATGTGGTTAGGATTCCATAGTTTTGGACTCTATATTCACAACGATACTATGAGAGCTTTGGGTAGACCCCAAGATATGTTTAGTGATTCTGCAATTCAACTTCAGCCAATCTTTGCTCAATGGGTACAGAGTATTCAAGCATCTGCAGTTGGAACTTCTCTTCTAGCAGGTACTGCAGAAGCTTTACCTCACAAAGCTTTAAGTGAAGTTTTTAATGGAAGTTTAGTCGAAGTTGGCGGAAAGGTAGCTATAGCTCCAATTCCACTTGGAACAGCTGATTTAATGATTCATCATATTCATGCTTTCCAAATCCATGTAACTGTTTTGATACTTCTCAAAGGTGTACTTTATGCAAGAAGTTCAAGGTTAATCCCTGATAAAGCTTCTCTAGGATTTAGATTCCCTTGTGACGGTCCTGGAAGAGGTGGTACATGTCAAGTTTCTTCATGGGATCATGTTTTCTTGGCTCTCTTCTGGATGTATAACTGTTTATCAATAGTTATTTTCCACTTCTCTTGGAAAATGCAGAGTGATGTTTGGGGACTCACTGGTGGTAATTTTGCACAAAGCTCAATTACTATCAATGGTTGGTTAAGAGATTTCCTCTGGGCACAAGCTTCTCAAGTATTAACAAGCTATGGTCAATCAATAAGCATGTACGGTTTGATGTTCTTAGGAGCTCACTTTATATGGGCATTCAGTTTAATGTTCCTCTTCAGCGGAAGAGGATATTGGCAAGAATTGTTCGAATCAATTGTTTGGGCACACAATAAACTAAAGGTTGCACCAACCATTCAACCTCGAGCTCTATCTATTACTCAGGGACGTGCAGTAGGTGTTACACACTTCCTTGTAGGTGGTATTGCTACCACATGGGCCTTCTTCCATGCTCGCCTTTTCGGGCTGGGCTAATAACCTGAACTTTACCTTTTTAATTCAATGGCAACAAAATTTCCATCATTTAACCAGGGTCTAGCTCAGGACCCCACAACCCGACGAATATGGTACGGAATAGCTACCGCTCATGACTTTGAAAGTCATGATGGTATGACCGAAGAAAAACTTTATCAGAAGTTATTCTCTACACATTTTGGGCATCTAGCAATAATCGCTCTCTGGGTAGCTGGTAACTTATTTCATATTGCTTGGCAGGGTAACTTTGAGCAATTTGTACTTGATCCAACTCATGTTCGTCCTATAGCTCATGCTATTTGGGACCCTCATTTTGGATCTGGCATAACAGAAGCAATGACACAAGCTGGAGCAAGCGGTCCAGTAAATATCGCTTATTCAGGTCTCTACCATTGGTGGTACACAATTGGAATGAGAACTAACGAACAACTCTTCCAAGCATCAATATTTATGAGTATTCTTGCTTGTTGGACTTTATTTGCAGGTTGGTTACACTTACAACCAAAATTCAGACCTTCTCTGGCCTGGTTTAAAAATGCAGAGTCAAGATTAAATCATCACTTAGCTGTTTTATTTGGTTTTAGTAGTATCGCTTGGACTGGCCATTTAGTTCATGTTGCAATACCTGAATCAAGAGGTCAGCATGTAGGCTGGGATAACTGGTTAACAGTACTTCCACACCCTGCAGGATTAGCTCCTTTCTTTACTTTAAACTGGGGAGCTTATGCACAAAATCCTGATTCTTTAGATCAAGTATTTGGAACAGCTGAAGGGGCTGGAACAGCAATCTTTACCTTCTTAGGAGGTCTCCATCCTCAAAGCGAAGCATTATGGCTTACTGATATTGCTCATCACCATATTGCAATTGGTACAGTTTTTGTAATCGCTGGCCATATGTATAGAAATACTTTTGGCATAGGACATAGCCTCAAAGAAATTACAGAAGCTCATAACACTAGACACCCTAATGATCCTCATAAAGGTAGTTTTGGGATTAATCATGATGGAATATATGAAACTGTAAATAATTCATTACATTTCCAACTTGGTTTAGCATTAGCATCACTTGGAGTAGCAACTTCTCTTGTGGCTCAACATATGGGTGCACTACCTTCATATGCTTTTATTGCTAGAGACTACACTACACAATCTGCTTTATATAGCCATCACCAGTACATAGCAATGTTTTTGATGGTTGGTGCTTTTGCACATGGAGCTATTTTCTTTGTGAGAGATTATGATCCTGAATTAAATAAAGATAATGTATTGGCAAGAGTTCTTGGAACTAAGGAAGCTTTGATAAGTCACCTTAGTTGGGTAACGATGTTACTTGGATTTCATACTCTAGGAATTTATGTTCATAACGATGTTGTTGTAGCTTTTGGAAATCCTGAAAAGCAAATTCTGATTGAGCCAGTATTTGCTCAATTCGTTCAAGCTGCTCAAGGTAAGATGATGTACGGCTTTAATGCTTTACTATCTGATCCAACAAGTTCAGCAAGTCTCGCTGCTAATTCATTGCCAGGAAATCATTACTGGATGGATCTTATTAATAGGCAAGATGCATTAAGTGCATTCTTACCTATTGGTCCTGCAGATTTCTTAGTTCACCATGCTATCGCTTTAGGTCTTCATACAACAGCTTTAATCCTTATCAAAGGTGCACTTGATGCTAGAGGAACAAAATTAATTCCTGACAAAAAAGACTTAGGTTATGCATTTCCTTGCGATGGACCAGGTCGTGGAGGCACCTGTGATAGTTCATCTTGGGATGCTATGTACTTAGCAATGTTCTGGGCATTAAATTTATTAGCATGGGTAACGTTCTACTGGCATTGGAAACACCTAGCAATATGGCAGGGTAATGTAGCCCAATTCAATGAATCAGGAACTTATCTAATGGGTTGGTTTAGAGATTATCTTTGGTTAAACTCTGCTCAACTTATTAATGGATATAATCCTTTTGGAGTAAATTCTTTATCTCCTTGGGCTTGGATGTTCCTATTCGGTCACTTAGTTTGGGCTACTGGTTTCATGTTCCTAATATCATGGCGTGGTTACTGGCAAGAGTTAATTGAAACATTAGTTTGGGCACATCAGCGTACTCCAATTGCTAACCTTGTTGGTTGGAGAGATAAGCCAGTTGCACTTTCAATTGTTCAAGCCAGATTAGTTGGACTAGCACATTTCACGATTGGAAACATACTTACCTTTGGGGCATTTGTTATCGCATCTACTTCAGGTAAGTTTGGTTAAATTTCCCTTAAATAATTTAAATCACCACAAACGTGGTGATTTTTTTTGTTTAATTTTAATGTTCTAAATTAAGTTAAAATTGTGTAATCATTATTAAATATAAATGTCAGATATAAAACAATTAATTTCTATTATCGTCCCTGTTTTCAATGAAAGCGAGAGTATTGGTTTTTTATTGGATGAAGTTATAAATGTAATGTCATCTCATAAATTTAATTTTGAATTGATTGTTGTAAATGATGGTTCTAAAGATAATACTCATCAAGTATTAAAGCAACTAACTCTCAAAATTAAAGAATTGTCAGTAATTTCCCTTCGCAAAAATTATGGTCAAACTGCAGCAATGTCAGCTGGCTTTGATAATTCTAAGGGCGATATTGTTATTACTTTGGATGGTGATTTACAGAATGATCCAAATGATATTCCTTTATTAATTTCAGAAATTAATAATGGTTATGATTTGGTTTGTGGTTGGAGGTTTGATAGAAAAGATAAATTAATTAATAGAAAGATACCATCGAAAATAGCGAATAAGTTAATAGCTCACGTAACAGGTTTGAAGTTGCATGACTATGGTTGCTCATTAAAAGCGTTTAAGAAAGAAATAATAGAAGATATAAAGCTATATGGGGAACTTCACAGGTTTTTGCCTGTTTTAGCAAATATTGAAGGTGCAAGAATCAAAGAAATTAAAGTAAATCATAGGAGCAGGCAATATGGATCTAGTAAATATGGAATTGATAGAACTTTTAGAGTTTTAATGGATTTACTAACTGTTTGGTTTATGACTAAATTTTTAACAAGACCGATGTATGGATTTGGTTTTGTTGGAATTATAAGTATTTTCTTTAGCCTTGTGATAAGTTCTTATTTGATAGTTTTAAAAATAATGGGTGAGGATATTGGAAATCGCCCGTTGCTGATGTTTGCATTAATATTGGGAATTGCCGGTGTTCAATTATTTAGCTTTGGATTATTGAGCGAACTTTTAATTAGGACATATCATGAAAGTCAAAGTCGTCCAATTTACAGAATTAGATCAATAAACAGTGCTAAGCAAAATTGATTGTTTACTTAAACTGTCTTATTAATAAAGCTGAAATTTCAACGACTTCAGGAGAAATATCTCTTAAGCCTTTTCGTAAAATTGGTAATGTTGATCTATCAGCCAATTCTTCCGCAATTTTTAATGCCTTTAATTTATTTTCTGTATCACCCTGAAAAAGACTAATCATTTTATTTCTTTGAGAATTTTTATAGAATAATGAGAACTTTTTTGGTTCGTGTTTGTATAAAAAACTTTTTTTATTAGATAGATATTTATTATTATTTTTTCTATTTTTTTTTAATTTAACGGAATGTAATTTGCCTTTATTTATAAACTTTCTAAAGCTTACTTTTTTTAAAACTAGAAATAATAATCCTATAAAAATAATAAGAACAACTGCGAAAAAATTTAACATGTAAAAAGTTAATAATTTTTATATCATCAAGTAATAAAATTAACACTATTTCGCAGATAAATACTAAAGTGTTTAAAGATGTTTAAAGAACTATGCCATCTGATTTGCCAAGTCTCCTACCCTCAATTTTTGTTCCATTAATTGGTATAGCAATGCCTGCTGTTTTTATCGTATTGATTGGAAGATTTATTACAGCAACTGAATAAATTATTAAACACTAAACTATTAAAAAAATGAGCGACTTTCAAAAATCATTCTCAGAATCAACAAGTTCAATTAAGTTTGATGAGAAATACATAGATAATTCTGTACAACCAAATGATATTGGTGTTGCAGAGCAATGGGCAGTAAAAACAGTTGCTGATCCATGTGTTGGTAATTTAGCTACCCCAGTTAATAGTGGCTATTTTACAAAAGCTTTTATAAATAATTTGCCTTTTTATAGAGAAGGTATTTCTCCTAATTTTAGAGGCTTAGAAACTGGAGCAGCTTTTGGATATCTCCTATACGGTCCTTTCACTATGACTGGCCCATTAAGAAATTCTGAATTTGCTCTAACTGCTGGACTTCTTGCGGCTATTGGAGCTGTTCATATTTTGACAGCACTTTTAGTTCTTTATAATGCACCTGGTAAAGCACCTAATGTTCAACCTCCAGATGCGACTGTTAACAATCCGCCAAAGGATTTGTTCACAAGAGCTGGTTGGGCTGATTTTACAAGTGGATTTTGGTTAGGAGGCTGTGGAGGAGCCGTTTTTGCTTGGCTACTTGTTGGAACATTACACTTAGATACTATAATGCCAATTATTAAAAATATTTGGACTGCTGGGTAATTCCTAAATAAAAGAATAAGTAATATTTAAAATTTAATTTTTAATTAAAAGTTGAGCTCTACTTACTAACGTATTGTTCTGTCCCATCTATAATTTCTAACAACTCTTCCAGCCGAAATAAGCTTTGATTTATAATGCAATGAGATATTATCATTAGAATGTTTTAGGGTATCTAATCCTATTCCATTTCTACCAAAATCCTTTCCAGAGCTATGGTAATACAAACCGTCTCCTTTGTAGATTCCAACGTGATCACATTTTTCTATATTTCCAAAAAATAAAAGATCGCCAGGTCTTAGAGCTGCATAAGACTCTTCGAAATAAAAAAGATGTTTACAAAAACTTTTTATTTGATAAGAGTCTCGAGGTATATTAATGCGGTGCTTTAAAAAAGCAGTCTGAAGTAACCCGGAACAATCAAAGTTGGGTCCTAATGTGCCTCCCCAAAGGTATTCATTAGTTAAATCAGCTTGATCCTTGATCCATTTTAAAATTGAGTTAACTTTATTTTTTATAAAGAATTGTTCATTTTTTAAATTCTCAGTTTTTCTCAATTCGTATTTCTCAATAATCAATCCATCTAAATTTATCCAGCAGACGTAGCCATCTTCATAGAGTTGAACTAGAATTCTTGAAAATTGATGATTATTTTTATAAATATTTGGATAAAGTATCCTAAAAATTCTATTTTTAAATATTTCAGTTACTAATTTATTTTCTGTTTCATTTTGATATCCAGAAATATTAACTTTTAATTTCCACCAAATAGTATTTGAAAAATTAGTTTGTTTAAATAGTGAGATAGGATTTTTATAATTTTCCATACGATGACCTTTTACTATCCGAGTAAAGAGATGGGTCTAGCCTTAAATGATATTTTAGGGAGAGTATGCTCTTATAATAAAGATTTTTCAAGAGAAGATATTGCCATAACTTGGATTAATTATAAAAGTGAAAATAAAAATGTATTTAAAGGTTTTGGAACTGGTATTAATAATAAAAAAATTGTTTACCCTGCCAGCATAGTCAAGTTGGTTTATGGCCTTGCTGCATATTATTGGATTAATAAAGGAAGTTTATTATTATCAGATGAAATTATTGATGCTGTAAGGAAAATGTTATCTTTCTCAAGTAATAATGCAACAAGCTTCTTAATTGATTTACTTACTGGAACAACAAGTGGACCTTGTATTGAGGGCGAATCATGGGAAAATTGGAAATATCAAAGAAGTATAATAAATGATTGGCTACATGATTTACATTGGGAGGAATTGAGTGGTATAAACTGCTGTCAGAAAACCTGGGATGATGGGCCATTTGGTCGTGAAAAAGAATTCTATGGACATGATAATAAAAATAGAAATGCTATGAATTCTGATGCGGCTGCAAGGGTTTTGGAGGAAATTATGATTCATCTTGATTATCAAAAAAATGATTTAAATTTACGAAGTTTTTTAAAAAGAAATTTAAATAAAGTTGTTCTTAAAAAAGATTCTCTTAATCAAATAGATGGTTTTTTGGGTGCAGGACTACCTGAAAGCATTAATCTTTGGAGTAAAGCAGGCTTAATGTCTGAAGTTAGACATGATTCTGCTTGGTGGACTAATAGTCAATCTCTACATACTTTATTAGTTGTATTTTGTGATGGAGAAAAATATTCCAAAGATACTTCTTTCTTACCATCAATATCAAAAGAAGTATTTGAATTTAATAAAAGATATAGTGTTTAGGACTAAATTAAATCGTCTAAGTAATTAGGATCTAATTTGTCAGTATATGCTTCATAAGGCAGCATCATTACTTCTTCAGAATCTAAGTCATTCATAATCCATTCTCTATATTCAGCTAACAAACTTTTTCTATCTTCATTATCTAATTCATAAATACGTAACGCTGTATCTTTGAAATTTTCTTTAATTAAATTTTCAATTTCTTTCCTCTTCATTTTATGTTAATTCTCCTTCCAAAATCACTCTTCTTATTGTTGACAATGCAATTCCTGTTTGTGATCTGATTGATCGATATGAATATCCTTCATTGCGCAATCTGATTACTAAAGATTCTTTTAAAGGACTTATTTTGGGCCTTCCTCCCAGATTATTTCCAGATAATTTTCTGCGTAATAGTTGTTCTTTTTTTCTTTCACCTAAACTGTTGTCTTCTAAATTATCTAATTCATATAAAATCTTAAAAATTGAGGAAATTTCACTATGGGATTCATTAGCAGCAAAAAAACCAGTCAAAGTTTGCAATTTAATATCCTTATTAATAAGTTTATTTATTGTCTTTAAACATTCTTTTTTATTTTTAAATGCTCGGTCAAGCTGAGTTATTATTAATTGATCGCCTTTAGATAAACAATTTATAGCTTTATTGAGTTGTGGTTTGATTTCTTCATCTAAACTTATAAATTCTGAGAAAACTAAACGACAACCTTCATTCTTTAAAATTTTTATTTGATCTTCTAAGAATTGATATTCATTATGAGTAGCTCTGGCATAACCTATTGCTTTAGAGTTTTTATTTTTTTCCGATAGTAAAAGACGTTTTCTTTTGAATTTAAAAGTCAATGTTTTATTACATATATTTTTTACTGTATCAATAATTAATAAAAAAAACACTTTTTAGTACAAATAAATTATATTATGAACAAGAATCTATTAATCTAGACTTTAATAAAATTGTTCTGACATCTGTATTAAAAATATCGTTCTAAATACTGTTTTTCTTTTAGTTGATGAAACAAAAATATTTTGTAATTAGTAACTTGAATTTGGATTTTTTTAATTATCGATCGACTAGTTAAATACATTTATTTTTTAATTTTCATTTAATAAGCCTCATTTTGAAATTATTAATAGTTAATTTATCTAGTTTTTAGTAAAATAATATTACGGGCCAGAAACACTTAATTTGACAAATAATCCTAATAGTTTAATTTCAAAACCTGAATGGTTAAGGGTTAAAGCTCCACAAGTTGAGCGAATTGGTAATACTGCAAATTTATTAAATGATTTAAATCTCAATACTGTATGTCAAGAAGCAAGCTGTCCAAATATCGGTGAATGTTTTGCTAGTGGAACTGCAACTTTCCTCATAATGGGTCCTGGTTGCACTAGGGCATGTCCATATTGCGATATTGATTTTGATAGATCTAAGAGAGACTTAGACCCAACTGAACCATATCGTCTAGCCGAAGCTGTTTTTAGAATGAAGCTTAGGCATGTTGTAATCACATCAGTTAATAGAGACGATCTTGAGGATGGTGGCGCATCTCAATTTTTTCAATGTGTTCATCAAATAAGAGAAAAATCCTCTGAAACTACTATTGAGCTTTTAATTCCTGATTTTTGTGGCAACTGGAAAGCTCTTGAAAAAGTTCTTGATTCAAATCCAAACGTTTTAAACCATAATATTGAGACTGTGCTTTCGCTATATAAAAAAGTAAGACCTCAGGGTAAATATGAGAGAACTCTTGAGTTGCTTAAAAGAACCAGAGACTATTCTCCCAAAATTTATACAAAGTCAGGCTTCATGCTTGGTTTAGGGGAAAAAGACGAGGAGGTCTTAAGTCTGCTTAAGGATTTAAAAAGTAATTTCGTTGATATTGTTACTATTGGCCAATATTTATCTCCTGGCCCTAATCATTTACCTGTTAAAAGATTTGTAAGTCCTTCAAAATTTAACTACTTTAAAGCGTTCGGGGAAAAAGATTTAAACTTTATGCAAGTAGTTAGTTCTCCTTTAACTCGTAGTAGCTACCATGCTGAAGAGATTCAAAAACTTATGAAAAAGTATCCAAGATAGTTATATTCATTTATTTGGATCTATCCACTCATTTAATTTCCATTCAACAAGATCATTTTTAATCATTGGATCATTCTTAATTATTTTCAGTGCATTACTATAATTGTTCATCTCAAGAATAAGTAATCCGCCTTCACCTGGCCTATTTAACTCATCTACCAAAAAGCCACTTTTTATATTAATTCCCTCTTTTTTTAGTTTTTTTACCCAATCAATATGTTCTTTAATTATTTTTCGTTTTAAATCATTATTAATTAAGTATTCTTTTTTTATAATTTCAGTTTTTACAAAGAAAGGCATTTACATTTTTTTTATACCAAGCATCTCTTCTTCGCTAGGGGGAACAATCAATTTGAAAGTACTCTTAAAATGAGACCAATTTCCAATTATTTTGGCCGCCTTTAAGCTATTTGTTTTTGCTTGATATTCTCTAATAATTTCCAATAAGATATTTTCCTGCTTTGATGAAGTTATTTGATGAATGCTTACTATTTCTTTATTTACTTTATTACTTAAATCATTATTTTCATCGATTATAAAAGCTATTCCACCAGTCATGCCCGCACCAATATTCCTACCTGTGGAACCTAGAATAACTACTTTCCCACCAGTCATGTATTCACAACAATGATCACCTGCTCCTTCTGTTACCGCTGTAGCACCACTATTTCTAACCGCAAATCTTTCTCCCGATTTTCCTAATGCAAATAATTTTCCACCTGTTGCTCCATAAAGACAAGTATTTCCTAGGATGACTTGTTCGGAAGAGATTTCATTTATTTTTGGTGGAATTATTGTGAGTATCCCTCCATTCATTCCTTTACAAACATAATCATTAGCTTCTCCGATTAAATGAACATTCATTCCCTTCAATAAAAAGGCACCAAAGCTTTGACCTGCATATCCTTTGAAATTTAAGTTGAGTTCGCCATTGAAGCCAGTGTTGCCGTGAAGTTCTGCGATTTCTCCTGATATTTTCGCACAAACACTTCTATCTGTATTTTTTATCTCAATTTCTTTGGTTAATATTTCGTGATTTTTAATTGAATCTATAAATTTAGTATCAGACAAGAACTCGTCTTCTAATACAGAACCATTACTATGGGCGGATTTTAAATGTTTTAACCATGATCTGTCAGGGGTTGAGTGTTCATTTACTAAAGAAGAAAGATCAATATTAGAAGTTTTTGGAAGATCAATATTTCTTGCAGAAAGAAATTCTTGATTACCAATCAGTTCTTCCATATTAGAAACACCGATACTACTCATTATCTGTCTTACTTCTTCAGCAATATACAAGAAAAAATTGACGACATTTTCTGGAATACCTTTAAATCTTTTTCTTAATTCTTCTTTTTGAGTGGCAACCCCAACAGGACACTTGTTTGTATGACAAACCCGAGCCATTATGCATCCTTCAGCAATCATCGCTACAGAACCAAAACCGTATTCTTCAGCACCTAGTAAAGCTGCAATAACTACGTCCCAGCCTGTTTTAAGACCTCCATCAGTTCTCAAAATTACTCTTTCACGTAAGTTATTCTCTAAAAGAGATTTATGAACCTCAGCAACACCAAGTTCCCATGGTAATCCTGCATGTTTAATAGAACTCAGGGGTGAAGCACCTGTACCTCCGTCATGGCCTGAAATTTGAATTACATCTGCATTAGCTTTGCTTACTCCAGCAGCAATAGTGCCTATACCAATTTCAGAAACAAGTTTAACGCTTACTTTCGCTTTTGGATGAACTTGGTGTAAGTCGTGGATAAGTTGAGCTAAATCTTCAATTGAATAAATATCATGATGCGGGGGAGGAGATATTAAAGCTACTCCAGGTTTACTATTTCTTAGTTTTGCGATGTAAGAATCAACTTTTGGACCAGGTAATTGTCCCCCCTCTCCTGGTTTTGCACCTTGAGCCATTTTAATTTCGAGTTGTTTACCACTTCTTAGATATTCAGGTGTAACTCCAAATCTTCCTGATGCTATTTGTTTAATGGCGGAGCATGCGGTGTCTCCATTCTTTAAGCCTTTAATAAATGGCAATGTCGCTGACTGAGTATTTTCATCGATATCATTTAAAACATTAAAACGAGCTGGATCTTCTCCCCCTTCTCCACTATTACTTTTTCCACCAATTCTATTCATTGCAACTGCTAAAACTTCATGCGCTTCTCTGGATAAAGCACCTAAACTCATTCCTCCAGTACAGAACCTTTTGCAAATTGATTCAACACTTTCAACTTCCTCTAATGGAATACTTTTTCTTTTTGAATTAATTGTTAGTAAATCTCTAAGAGATGTTGTCGGTCTATTACTAATAAGTTTTTTGTAAGTTTCAAAATGATCGTATCCTGGCCCTTGTTTTACTGCCGAATGTAAAACTTTGGACATTTCTGGGTTGTTGGAATGATATTCTCCATTATTTCTAAATTGAACAAATCCTAAAAATTCTAATTTCTTTAAATCGATCTCTGGATAGGCTTTCGTATGTATTGAAAGTGTTTCATTAGTTAATTCTTTTAATGTTATGCCAGCGATACGACTTGTTGTACCATCAAAAGCAATTTTTATTAAGTCAGATCCAAGGCCTACAGCTTCAAAAATTTGTGCACCATGGTAACTAGATAAAAGTGAGATGCCTATTTTTGAGAGAATTTTTCTTAGACCGTCTTCTAGAGCTTTTTTAATATTTTCTTGAACATCAACTATTGATAATGGATTTATTTTTTTGCTATCAATGAGTTTTTGTGTCTTTGGATGTTTTAACCAGTGTCTTCCTGCTTCGAAAGTCAACCAAGGGCAAACTGCACTTGCTCCATATCCAATTAAACAAGCTAAGTGATGTGTGCTCCAACATTGACCGGTCTCGATTATTAGAGAAGCTTTTAGCCTGATTTCTTTTTTAAGAAGATAATGATGAATTGCTCCAACGGCAAGTAAAGGAGGTATGAAAGTCTTTTTAGGATTAATTCCCTTATCAGAAATGATAATTAAAGAGCAACCTTCTTTTATAGACAGCTCACTCTGTTTACAGATTAGTTTTAATTGGTTCTCTAAGCCTTGAATACCTTGCCCTAAATCAAACAAACTTGAAATTGTCTGAGATTTAATTTTTGATTTTTTGATGGAAATGAGTTCTTCCTCATTTAGAATCGGACTTTGTAAATGAATAAAAGGTTTAGCATCTTTAATTTCAAATGGTGTACATCTTTCTCCTAGATGCATCTCTAAACTCATTACAAGTTTTTCTCTCAGAGGGTCAATAGGAGGATTAGTAACTTGCGCAAATCTTTGCTTAAAGTAGTCGTATAAAATATGTGGCTTAGATGAAAGAACTGCTAATGGGATGTCGTCGCCCATGCAATAAGTAGGCTCTTTAGCTAATGAAGCCATTGAATCTAAGATAAGGTCATTATCTTCCGCTGAAAAACCGTATGCAGTTTGTTGTTGCAACAACTCAAGGTCTTTTAGTTTGCAGTCTTTAACCCATTTATTATTTTCAATTTTTATAGTTCTATTACTGAGAAGATTTTTATAATCATGTCTTTGAGCGGCTTCAGATTTTACTTCCCAATTTCTTAGGATTCTATGCTGATGAAAATCAACTGCCAACATTTGTCCCGGTCCTAATCGACCTTTTTCTATTACTCTTTCTTCTTCAAGATCTACTACTCCTGTTTCAGAACCCATTATTACAAAACCATCATTTGTGATTGAATATCTCGCTGGTCTTAGGCCATTTCTATCAAGCGTTGCTCCTACAAAATTTCCATCAGCAAATACAAGGAGTGCTGGACCATCCCAAGCTTCTTGTAGGCTTGCAGAATATTCATAAAAAGCTTTTATAGACTCTCTATCCTCAAGTCCTGGTTGATCTCTAAATGCTTCAGGAACAAGTTTTAATAATGAGTCAGTAATGGGCTGACCTGAACGAATATTGATTTCAAGGGTTGCATCAAGATTTGATGAATCACTTTTGTTTACATCTACAATGGGCTTAATTTCATTAGATAACTCTCCCCAAAAATCATCTATATGCGTTTCTGAAGCTTTAGCCCAATTAATATTGCCTAAGAGAGTATTTATTTCGCCATTATGAC
>QCDN01000022.1 GCA_003280885.1 Prochlorococcus sp. AG-355-J04
TACTGTTAGGCGTAATTCTACTTTTTGCTGGAGGAGAGTTCTTTATTCAAGGAGCTATAAATTTATCTTTATTTTTAGGAATACCTCAAATAGTAATTGGATTAACAGTTGTCTCACTCGGGACAAGCTCTCCTGAGTTGTTGGTAAGCTTAAGTTCAATTTTAAAAGGCAGTGATTCGCTTGCGGCAAGCAATGTAATAGGAAGCAATATTTTTAATGTCCTCGTAGTTTTAGGTATAAGCTCATTGATAACACCACTTAAAGTAAGAAGCAGAATAGTTAGAAGAGATGTCCCTCTATTAATGGCTATTTCTTGTGCAGTTTGGGCAATGTCATCAACAGGCTTATTAACATTACAAGCAGGGATATTTTTAATATTTTGTTTAGTCTTAAATACAATTTGGGAAATTAACACTATCAATGAGAAAGAAAAGGATACAAAAGATGCTGAACCAGAAATAGAAGAATTCAACGATAATAATAAAGGGAAAATAAATATTTTATTGAAGTTGATATTAGGAATATTTCTTTTAAGCTTTGGTTCAAACATTTTAGTAAATGGTTCTCAAACGCTTGCTACTCTTTTGGGGGTAAATGAAATTGTTATTGGTTTAACTATCATCGCTACTGGAACATCTTTACCAGAATTAGTAACTTCAATAATTGCTGCATTTAAAGGTAAAACAGATCTTGCGATTGGCAATGTAATTGGAAGCAATTTGCTCAACCAACTTTTAATTCTTGGAAGTTGCAGTATTTTTTCAGGATTTAAAGGGTTAGTTATTGAACAAAGCTTAATAAAAGTTGACCTACCTTTTATGGTTTTAACTACCTTTGCATGCTTGCCTATTTTTTGGAGCAAAGGAAAAATAACCAGAATCGAAGGATTTATTTTGCTTAATCTTTATATTTTCTACATCCTCGATAAGATACTTTTCTTAAATGGATTTAATTTCCTTTCTGAATTAAGGATAGGTTTATTTATTTACTTTTCGTTACTTGTAGTTTTTCTGTTCGTTCAAGAAAAATTTAAATTTTCTAATTCATAATTTTAGCCATACATTGTCACAAATTCTTCTGAGATAGTTGGGTGCAAAGCCATAGTGATATCAAAGTCTTTTTTTGTTATCCCTGCATTTAATGCAATTGATACCATTTGAATAATCTCAGATGATGTTTCTCCAAACATGTGACATCCCAGTACTTTGTCAGTTTTTCTATTAACTACGATCTTTAACATACATTTTGATTTTTTATCTTTAAAAGTATTTGACATCGGTGTAAATTTACATTTGAAGATTTTTACATTTTTCTCAGAGTAAATCTCTACAGCTTTTTTCTCACTCAGGCCAACTGTTGAAATTTCTGGGATAGTGAAAACAGCCTTTGGGATATTTTCATAATTTACTTTTCTTTTTTGGTCATTAAAAAAATTATCCGAAAAAACTCTCCCTTGTTCTATTGCAACTGGAGTTAGGTTTGGTTTGTTTATGATATCGCCAACTGCAAAAATATTTGCGTTGCTTGTTTGATTTAGTTCATCAACATCTAAATATTGACCATCCATCTTTAGATTTAAAAAATCTAAATTTAAAGGTACGAGATTAGGTTCTCTTCCTGTAGCAATAAGGATATTATTAGTTAGAAGTTTATCACCCGAGTCTAAGGTAGATTCCAGATTTCCATTTACTCTCTTGATATCCTTTAATTGAGTATTTGAGATTATATTTATTTCAGTAAAAGTAGGTGATTCCTCTAAGCATGAAGACAGATCCTCATCAAAACCATTAAGTAAATGTTGACCTCTAATTAATTGAGTTACTTCAGTTCCTAGATTCCTGAAAATAGACGCAAATTCACAAGCAATATATCCTCCTCCAACTATTAATATTGACTTGGGAAACTCTTCTAATTCAAAAATATCATCACTAGTCCATGCCAAATCTATCCCAGGAATATTCAATTTCTTTGGTTTCCCTCCAACTGAAATAAGAATTTTTTTCGAATTTATTTTATTTTTAATTTTCTTCGTTTTAGGACAAATAATTTCTAATTCATTTTGAGACGTAAATCTTCCTAAGCCCTCAAAAATAGTTACATTCAATTTGTTTAAAGAATTTCTGTGTAAATTACTTAATCTGGAAACCTCCTCTCTAACATTCTTCAATAAAATATTTGATTCAAAATTAATACCTTCATTTTTTAATCCATATCCTTCAGAAGAGTCAATATTTTTTTTACTTTTAGCTGCATAAACCATCAATTTTTTAGGAACACATCCCCTTATTACACAAGTTCCTCCTATTTTATTTACTTCTATGATTGCTACTTTTGCTCCATAACTAGCCGCACGTTTAGCCGCTGCGAGGCCTCCAGATCCAGCGCCAACAACAATTAAATCAAATTCAAATTCCAAGACTTTTTTAATCAATTATTATAACGTTAGTTTATAGCTTTAATTCAAATAATGAATGGAATTTTGACATGGGATGATTTAAATAAATTTGAAGTTGAAGATCTTGATAGAGTCAATGGTATTAATAATTCCTACGCAAATTTAAGATTATTTGGGCATACTAAGAATGATGTAATGATTACCCTCTATAGAGATAGACATTCTTGGTGTCCATACTGTCAGAAAATATGGTTATGGCTTGAATATAAGAGAATTCCATATAAGGTCAAAAAAATAAATATGTTTTGCTACGGTCAAAAAGAAAGTTGGTTCCTTGATAAAGTTAAAACTGGTAAATTGCCTGCAATTGAATTTAAAGGTCAAATTATAACTGAAAGCGACGATATCATAGCTTTTTTAGAAAATGAATTTGGAGCACTTGGATCTTTTATAACATCCAGCAACCTTATTAAAATTCGAGAATTAGAAAGAGAAATTTTCAGATCCTGGTGTAACTGGCTCTGCCGAGAAAGCTTTAATTTTATAGATAACTCTTTCAGAAAAAAAAGGTTTAAAGAGTCCATTTCTAAACTCGATGACATCTTAAGTAGATCAAAATCAGGTTTTGTTGATCCAACAGTTTCTAATACCGGTGATATAGAGCCTGGTGTTGGAGATATAATTTTTATTCCCTATATGGAAAGAATGAATGCATCATTAATTTATTATAAAGGGTTTAATTTAAGATCTAATTTCCGTTATTTAGACAACTGGCTTACCCTTTTTGAAGGGACTAGTGCTTATAGAGGCACTCAAGGAGATTTTCATACTCACTCTCATGATTTACCTCCACAAATGGGTGGATGTTATAAGGAAAGCAATGAACATCAGATTACTTTCTCTGAACTAATAGATACTGGAGAGGGTCTAGGTAATTATGAATTAAATAAAAATTATGATTCAAAATATTTCGCTAAAATCGCTCTTAAAAGAGTAATAAAGCATAAAGACAATTTACTAAGAGTAAACCCATACAATAAAGAATCCTTTGAGGAATCATTGAGATCAGCGTTGACCCATATGATTACGGGTGAAGTACTAATCCCTAAAAAACTTTCAGGAATCTCCCTAAGATACTTAAAAAATAGAATTTCAGTTCCAAGAGATATGCCAATTATTTCAGCAAGGTTATTAAGACAATCATTAAATAAAATTGAATCGCTATGTGATATCAATGAAATAGAAAATATACCTTTCAGACATAGATATGATCAAGATCCTAGAAATTTTATTTCTAGGAAACAGTAAAACTATAAATTTTTTCTTGAATCTATTTGAAGTAGATCTCTTATTTTTTGAACTTGACTTGCAATATTAGGATCAATAGACAATTTTTTTTCAACTTGCTCAATAGCATACATAACTGTTGTATGGTCTTTGCCTCCAAACTCATCTCCAATTCTTGGTAGGCTTAGATCTGTTCCATGTCGCATAAGATACATGCCTATTTGCCTAGCTTGACTTACTGGTTTTCTCCTACTTGAACTAATTAATTCATCAGTAGAAACTTTAAAGAATTCTGAAACTTTATTAATAACTTGTTTTGGAGTAACAACTACTCCAACACTATTCGGATCAAGCATCGGAGCAATTGATTGGACTGTCATTGGTAAGCCTGTAATTGATGCAAATGCAACAGCTCTAGTAAATGCTCCTTCCAATTCCCTAATATTAGAAGTGAATCTTCCTGCTATAAATTGAATTAAATCTCTTGGAAGACTCATCCTCTCTTGTTCTGCCTTTTTTTGAAGGATGGCTGTCCTTGTCTCAAGATCAGGTGGTTGGATATCTGCAGTCATACCCATTGAGAACCTAGAAATTAATCTCTCTTGAATTCCCGCCAATTGATTTGGAGGTCTATCACTTGCAATAACTATTTGACTTCCTGATTCGTGAAGAGCGTTAAAAGTATGAAAGAATTCCTCCTGTGTATACTCTTTGCCTTCTAAGAACTGTATATCGTCTATTAAAATCAAGTCTACATTTCTATATTTATCTCGAATGGCTGTCATTCCGTCTCTCCGAATACCACTAATAACATCGTTAGTAAAAGTCTCTGTGGATACATATTTGACTTTTGCTTCTGGATCTATTTCTACTCGATAATGACCTATTGCTTGCATTAAATGAGTTTTACCAAGACCTACTCCACCACAAATAAATAATGGATTGAATTCCCTCCCAGGAGATTCTGCGACGGCTAAAGCTGCGGCATGAGCCAACCTACTATTTGGACCTACGACAAATCTTTTAAATACGTAGCGTAAATTTAAACCATTAGGATTTTTGAATTGATTTTTTGAAGAATTATTTTGGTTATTACTAGAAAAAGATCTTGTTTTATGTTTAACATTCTGTTCGTTAGGTTTCTCTTCATTTATTAAATCGCTGCTGTTATTTGTTTCAGATTTAAAAACAACTTTTACATCATGTCCGCAAATTTCTTTTGCAGCTTTTTCAATAGTTTTACAATAATTCTTTCTCAACCAATCACTGGAAAATATATTTGGAGCAATTAAGGTCAATAGACCATTCTCAAAACAGTTAAATTTAGCAGGCCTTATCCATGTCTCAAATGAAGGCTTACTTAAAGTTTTTTGGAGTGATTGTTGAACTTCCGCCCAAATAGGATTACTTGCTTCCAAAGTTTTTTTATCTAGATTATTAATCTAGTTGGAATTTAATAATTGGCCATTATGAAATCACAAGATCACGACAAATTTAAGATTATTTAACAAAGCATCAACCATTTTTATAAAGATAAATATTATTTTTTTTTTATAAGCATATAATTATTCTAAATCTCACTAGATTATTGGGAAAAGCATTACTTATTATCATGGCAAAATGGCATGGTTTTGGGAGATGCAAAACAAGATTATCAAAAGATATTGGTAAAAGTAATTCTGCAAAAGTACAAAGTGTTATGACCAAACACACTATTTCGGTCGCAAAATTTCTCCAAGAAAATAATCTAATTGATATTACTATAGCTATATCTGGTTTAGGGTTAGGGAATTGTAGAAGATGGTCTAGAGAATTAGGCATCAAAAAATTTAATTTACAGGGGAAAGGCTGCTTAGGAGAAAAAATGAAAAGGCAAATAGTTATCAACAAAAAATTTTGTACTAGACATAAGATTAAAAATATTATTTTTATTGGTACTGACCTTCCAGATTTGTGCCATCAAGATTTATTGAATACTCTAAAAGAGCTTCAACAAAATGATCTAATTTTAGGACCATCTAATGATGGAGGATATTGGCTTATTGGTTTATCAGAAAAAATAATTTCAAAGCATCTATATTTACCTTTTATTAACATTCAGTGGGGTAGAGAAAATGTTCTTCAAAATACAATTAATAATTTTGCTTCCATAAAATTTAAATATAAGTTTCTAGATAAAAAAATAGATATAGATACAATATTTGATATCGAAAATAGAAAGTAATCAACTTGTCTAAAATCTCAATTATCATCCCAACTATCAATGAAGCCAATAATTTGCCATTATTGCTTTCAGACTTGTCGACTATGCATAAAGAAGGTGAAATTATTATTGTTGACTGTGGTAGTGAAGATAAAACTATTGATATAGCAAATATTTATGGGGCGAAAGTATATCAATCCAAAGAAATGAATAGAGGTTTACAATTAGATATTGGTGCCAAGAATGCAAAAGGAAAATGGCTCATATTTTTGCATGCAGACACAAGATTAACTCATGATTGGTTTAGAAAAACAAGTTCAGTTTTAAAGGGAGACAATAATTATATTTACTATTTTAGATTTAAAATTAATAATAAAAAGATAATTTTTAGAGTCCTAGAGATTCTTGTAAATCTTAGAAGTCAATTTCTTAAACAACCTTATGGTGATCAAGGTTTAATTATTCATAGAACTACTTATTTCAAAAATAACGGTTTTAGGAAGATACCTTTAATGGAAGATATAGACTTTTTAAGGAGATTAAACAATAAAAAATATTTAAAACAACTAAATTTACCAATTTTTATAAGTTCAAGGAAATGGGAAAGAACTAATATTTTTCTTCAAGCAATAAAGAACTGGCACTTTAGAAGAAGATGGTTAAAAGGCGAATCGTTAAAATCTATATATTCTGACTACTACAAAAAATGATTAATTTGCATACCAAAAAGCGCATTTAGAGCCTCTTGGTTCTAATATCCAACCTTGTCTTTTGTAAAATGAAACCACTTCAGCATCAGCAAAAAGGGTCACTTTAGAAATTCCAATATTTTTTAATTCTTTAAGGATATATTTCATTAACTCTTTCCCCAATCCAAGTCCTTGATAGACAGGGTTAATAGCCACATCCCAAACTGTAGCTTCTAGAATTCCATCGCCAGTGCATCTTGCAAATCCTACTAATCTGGGAAATTTATCATCATGACACCATAACCCAACCACCAAAATACTAAAATCCAAAGCTCTTTTCACTCTCCTTATGGGCCTTCTGCTCCAACCAACAGTTTGCAAAAGTTGATCTAGTTCTATAAGATCTAAATCTTTATTTTTACTACATACAAATATTTCTTCTTTATTTGTCTGAGTGAATTCATAAGAATTTAAACCATAGAGATTTATTAGCTCATCCCTTGATATGCTGTTCGATTTTTTTATTAAAGATCCTTGGTTTCTAAAAATCATTAAAAATTCGCGAATCCTTTTTGTTGAAGCTCAGAGAGCTGAAAATATAAACCCTTTTTTAGTCTCAATTCACTATGTGTACCCTCTTCAACTAATGATCCCCCCTTTAAGACTAAAATCTTATCAGAATTTTCAATAGTAGCTAACCTGTGAGCTATTACCAATGCTGTTCTTTTTGCAAGAATTCTATTAAGGTCTTTCTGCAAAGTAGCTTCTGTAGAAGGATCCATAAAGGCTGTTGCTTCGTCCATTATTAAAACAACCGGATTTCTAATCGCTACTCGAGCTACTGAAAGAAGTTGTCTCTCTCCAGAAGAGAGATTTCCCCCTCTTTCTCTAAGTAAGGTGTTCAAACCTTCTGGTAATTTTTTCAACAAATTATCTAACCCTAATTCGTTACAAAGACTTTCTAATTCAAGATTGTCTACATTCGAATTTAGTTTTAAATTCTCTGCAACATTGCCACTAAAGATAAAGGTATCTTGCAAGACCACTCCCAACATATTTCTAAGAGTTGCAATAGGAATATCTTTTATATCTAAATCATCGATTAAAATTTGGCCTGATTGAGGTTCATACAATCTACACAATAGCCTAATTATTGTAGTTTTACCTGAGCCAGTCGGCCCTACAAAAGCCACATGCTCTCCTGGATTAATCATGAAAGATAAATTCTTTATGATATGTTCTCCTTCGTTATAGAAAAAATTAACATTCTTGAACTCAATTTTGCCCTTAAATTTCTTATTTACATTTTTAGCATCTTCTAAAAAATGTTTTGCGGAGATAGAGTCTTTAATCTGTATGTCTTCATCTAATAATTCATTTATTCTTTCTACAGCTGTTAAACCTCCTTGTATCTGAGTAAATCTTTCTGCAAGCTGCCTTAAAGGTTCAAAAAGTCTTTGAGAATATAAAATAAAAGTTGTTAATGTTCCTAAACCAATATTTTCAGAAGTAACAAGATATCCCCCAACTGCCAAAACCAAGGAGACTGCCGCAAGAGAAATCCACTCTATAAATGCCGAAATACTACTATCGTAAAATATCGTTCCATTTACTGCTTTCTTGTAAGCAAGCCCAGTTTTGGAAAATTTCTTGCTATTGAAAGCCTCTCTTCTGAACATCTGAACAACTTCTAAACCTTGAAGGTTCTCTTGAAAATCAGAGTTGAGTTGAGACAATTCTTCCCTTACTTGATAATTGGCTCTTCTATAACGTTTTTGAAGCCAAATAATGAAATATGAAACTGGGATTTGAGTCAAAAGCAATAAAATAGCAAGTCCTCGATCAATTGACAGCATTGTCAAAGAAATTACAATTAGACTGACGAAGTCAGCAATTACTCCAACTGCCCCACTACCAAAAACCTCGGCTAAAGCATCAACATCATTTGTTAATCTAGTTAATAGTTTCCCTACAGGCATTTTATCGTGATACTTAAGAGATAAAGATATTGAATGATCAAAAAGTTCTCTTCTTATTCTTGCTGTCAAACGTTGGCCCACTGCTTGGATATTGTAAGTTTGGTATCCTTGCAGAACTAATCTAAATAGAACAGATACAAATAAAGTAAAGATTATTGCGTTTATTGACTGCCCAAAGAAAGTTTTACTTAGCCAAACATCTGTAGTTTCGTTCTTTAGAATAGTAATTGCTTGACCAACTAATAATGGTTGAATAGCTCCAGAGAAAGAAACAGGTAACAAAACTATTAATATTAGATAGATTGTTTTTTTATCTTTAGTTAAATATTTACCTAACTTTTTAATCCTTCTAAAATCTTTAAAAAACATTTAGCTAATCTTCTATAAAGCATTAGTTGATTCTATTGATAAAATAGTATCTCTGAGATGATTATCATCTAACCTCATAGATAAGGGATTTCCAATTAGTCTTGCAGTCGAGTAATAAAGATCATCTATTTTAATTAAACCATTCTCTTTAAGAGTCTTTCCGGTTGCCACCAAATCAACTATTGCCTCTGCCATACCTGTAATAGGACCAAGCTCTACTGATCCAGTTAAATGAACTATTTCTACAGGAATATTTAATTCTTCAAAATAAGATCTTGCTGTTTTTATAAATTTACTTGCTACTTTACAATTCGCAGGAAGATCAGTTGGTTTTGAATAATTGCTATTTTTCTTAACCGCCAACGACATATGACAACCACCAAATGCTAAATCTAATAACTTTGCGACTTTTAATTCAGATTCTCGTAAAACGTCATACCCAACAATACCCAAATCAGCCTGACCATAACTTACATAAACAGGCACATCTCCATTTCTTACTAATAAAGCTTTTGCCCGTTTGCAATTTGATTCAAAGGTTAATGATCTATTATTTTCGTCCAACGCATCAGAGAAATCTAACCCAGCTCTTTTAAAAGTTGAAATTGAATCTTTTAACAGAGCCCCTTTTGGTAAAGCTATAGTAAACATAGATCAATTTCTTCCAAGGATTATTCATTCTAAGTTAACAATGGAATTTAATAAAGCTCGAAATATAATCGGACTTAGAGTTTTAAGTGATAACGTCATTTGGTTGTTGGTAAAAGATAAATCCGTTGTGGTTGTAGATCCATCTGTTCACGAACCAGTAATTAGATATATAAATGAAAACAATTTTCACTTAGAAGCTATTTTGCAAACTCATCATCATTCAGATCATATTGGAGGAACGAAGTCTCTTATTAAAAGATGGCCAAATGTAAAGGTGATTGCTTCCTCCAAAGACAAAAAACGAATACCTTTGCAAAATGTATCTGTAGAAGACGGAGAAATTTTAAATATTTTAGGTGAAGAAGTAAAAATAATTGAAGTATTAGGGCATACAAGCTCTCATATTGCCTTCTTTTTGAATGGGGAAAATCCTGTTCTTTTTATTGGTGATACATTATTTTCTGGAGGCTGTGGAAGAATTTTTGAAGGAACTTATCAACAAATGTATTCCTCACTAGAAAGAATCAAATCTTTACCAAAAAATACTCTCATATATTGTGCGCACGAATATACTAAGTCAAATATATTGTGGGCATTGAATCTCAAGCCTAAAGATCAAGATATAAAAAATAAACTTTCGGAAGTTGAAAAAAAACTTTCTCTTAATAAATTGACAATTCCATTTTTACTTGATGAAGAGATGAAAATAAACCTGTTCTTAAGAGCAAAAAATTTAGAAGAATTTACTTTTTTAAGAGCAAATAAAGATTTATGGGTTTAAATAGATAGGAATCTTTTTTAACAAATGTCCTCCAAACAAGTAATTAAAACATCAAATGCGCCAGATCCAGTCGGACCTTATAATCAAGCAATAAAAGCTGGGGATTTTATCTATTGTTCTGGTCAAATTGCTATAGACCCAGCTTTAAATGAAATCACATGTTTAGGTGATATAGAGAAGGAAACTATTCAAGTTTTAAAAAATCTCGCAGCAGTTCTTAAAGCTGGTGGAGCAAAAATAGAGGATGTAATAAAAACAACTATTTACTTAACCGACTTAAGTAATTTTCAAATTGTCAATAAAATATATAGTGATTTTTTTAATATTGAGAATCCTCCAGCGAGGGCCTGTGTCGAAGTTTCATCTTTACCAAAAGGAGTTTTAGTTGAGATAGATTGCGTCGCATTTCTAGATTAATTTCTAATTATTTAGAAATTTGAAATATGAACCAATTGTGCACCATATTTGTATAGATTATTAGTTGATAATTCATTATTGATCTATGTCAGCAGCAAAGCTTAATATAGATGAACTAGAAGCAGGTTATCCTTTATTTTGCAAAGCTCTTAGACTATTAATTTTAAAAGGCAACTCAGTTAAAGATATAGAAAAGACAGTGTGTTGGGGTCATCTTGAAACTTTAAATAGATGTCTACCTGGTAGATATAAAGCCCCCAAATATTTAATGGCCTTAATCAAAAGAGATATTGCAAAGCCAAATAGTTATTAAAAAGGACTAATCTTCTAAATAAAATTTATCAATATCCTTTGAAAAGTCTTTTTCCCTGTCTGATTTTTCTTTATTATCTAAAAATATTGAAAGACTTACAAAATTCTTACCGAAGCTAATATTTGGATAGATATCCTTTTCTTTGCATAATTTCTCAATTTTCTCCATGAATTTACTAATTTTTGAAAATTGCTCAAATTCAAATCTTTTTTCAATCCTCAAAGGTGATTCTCTTTCATTCCACATTAAATTCCTTATAAAGACTAATTACACTATACCTTCAACATAGTTTCTCAATAAATTTTTTAAGTTAAAATTTTTAATCACTCTCCCAATAATCAATAATACCGCCAATTGTTAAATCGGTTTGAACTTCTGGATTAGGACATGCAAATCTAGCTGCAGAGCCACTAGCAGTAAAAACCCAGTTACCTTCTCTAGCACCAACAGGATCAACAGCAACTAATTTCTTTCCTTTATTATTTTCTAAAATTCTTAAATTCATGTGGCCTAAGCCTGAGACTCTTTGAGTACATACCATCCTTCCTAAAACCTTCATTATTTCCATAATTTCTATTCTCCTAGTTTTTTGGGTTATCAGGATCCCAATGATCTATTATCCCAACAATCGTTAAATCGCTTGGATAAGATTTGCTTCCTGCAGCTTCTCTTGCAGCAGAACTTCCAACACAAATAACCCAATCTCCTGGTTTACAACCAACAGCATCTACAGCAACCTTTTTTGAAGAACCATCCAAGACAACCTGAAGATGTTTGTGTTCAAAACCAGGGATCCTATTGGTTGATACAAGTGGTTTTACAACCCTACAAATTAACATAACTAGTGAGCCTCCTCTGTTTTTTTATCTAAAGACATTCCAATAATTTGGGCGGAATGGATGTTGTCCCTATCTCTAATAGTAGAGCAAGTATGTAACAAACCTTGATCAACTAAATTTTTATATCTAATTGATATCGCATTATTAACTCTTTCACAATCTTTTATTGCTCTCTCTTTTGCGCCGGGTACTTTGCCAGAATAATCAAATCTTATTACTACAGGGATAGGTAGGTCTTGAGAAACATTTAATCCAGTAAAAATTTTTACTCCTACATCTAAATCTGGAGCTCCTTCTTCGACTGTATCTAAATGAGCAAAATAAGTTAAATTTCTAAGATGTACTTCTTTAAAACCTATACCAACTCCAATAAATCTCTCTGCATGGCCAATATCCTTATAAGAACCATTATGAAAACTCTTTACATAATCAATTTGAGAAATATTATTGACAATTAATTTATAGGTAAATTTTTGCAGTCCACTGAGTTTATCTTTTGAAATTATTTTTTCTGATAAACCAATAAGCCAATATCCTCCATCATTAGATGGTCCTAAAATTAGATCATTTTGTTGAAGCTCTTTTAGAGTATTCAATAAATCTTGATGGCACAAATCTGGAAGGTCAGTACCAATAAAAATAATATTTTTAATCTTATGTCTAGTACAAAATTTTTTGTTGATAACTATTTGCCTTTTCATTTTTTCTCCTAAGCAGCCTTTCCCCTGTAAATTAAATTTTTTGATGCCTAATTCTCTAGACCATCTTCTACAATTCCCTAACCCTAAACCAGATATAGCTATAGTAATATCAATTAGATTATTTTCTTGGAGAAATTTTGCGACCGAAATAGTGTGTTTGGTCATAACACTTTGTACTTTTGCAGAATTACTTTTACCAATATCTTTTGATAATCTTGTTTTGCATCTCCCAAAACCATGCCATTTTGCCATGATAATAAGTAATGCTTTTCCCAATAATCTAGTGAGATTTAGAATAATTATATGCTTATAAAAAAAAAATAATATTTATCTTTATAAAAATGGTTGATGCTTTGTTAAATAATCTTAAATTTGTCGTGATCTTGTGATTTCATAATGGCCAATTATTAAATTCCAACTAGATTAATAATCTAGATAAAAAAACTTTGGAAGCAAGTAATCCTATTTGGGCGGAAGTTCAACAATCACTCCAAAAAACTTTAAGTAAGCCTTCATTTGAGACATGGATAAGGCCTGCTAAATTTAACTGTTTTGAGAATGGTCTATTGACCTTAATTGCTCCAAATATATTTTCCAGTGATTGGTTGAGAAAGAATTATTGTAAAACTATTGAAAAAGCTGCAAAAGAAATTTGCGGACATGATGTAAAAGTTGTTTTTAAATCTGAAACAAATAACAGCAGCGATTTAATAAATGAAGAGAAACCTAACGAACAGAATGTTAAACATAAAACAAGATCTTTTTCTAGTAATAACCAAAATAATTCTTCAAAAAATCAATTCAAAAATCCTAATGGTTTAAATTTACGCTACGTATTTAAAAGATTTGTCGTAGGTCCAAATAGTAGGTTGGCTCATGCCGCAGCTTTAGCCGTCGCAGAATCTCCTGGGAGGGAATTCAATCCATTATTTATTTGTGGTGGAGTAGGTCTTGGTAAAACTCATTTAATGCAAGCAATAGGTCATTATCGAGTAGAAATAGATCCAGAAGCAAAAGTCAAATATGTATCCACAGAGACTTTTACTAACGATGTTATTAGTGGTATTCGGAGAGACGGAATGACAGCCATTCGAGATAAATATAGAAATGTAGACTTGATTTTAATAGACGATATACAGTTCTTAGAAGGCAAAGAGTATACACAGGAGGAATTCTTTCATACTTTTAACGCTCTTCACGAATCAGGAAGTCAAATAGTTATTGCAAGTGATAGACCTCCAAATCAATTGGCGGGAATTCAAGAGAGATTAATTTCTAGGTTCTCAATGGGTATGACTGCAGATATCCAACCACCTGATCTTGAGACAAGGACAGCCATCCTTCAAAAAAAGGCAGAACAAGAGAGGATGAGTCTTCCAAGAGATTTAATTCAATTTATAGCAGGAAGATTCACTTCTAATATTAGGGAATTGGAAGGAGCATTTACTAGAGCTGTTGCATTTGCATCAATTACAGGCTTACCAATGACAGTCCAATCAATTGCTCCGATGCTTGATCCGAATAGTGTTGGAGTAGTTGTTACTCCAAAACAAGTTATTAATAAAGTTTCAGAATTCTTTAAAGTTTCTACTGATGAATTAATTAGTTCAAGTAGGAGAAAACCAGTAAGTCAAGCTAGGCAAATAGGCATGTATCTTATGCGACATGGAACAGATCTAAGCCTACCAAGAATTGGAGATGAGTTTGGAGGCAAAGACCATACAACAGTTATGTATGCTATTGAGCAAGTTGAAAAAAAATTGTCTATTGATCCTAATATTGCAAGTCAAGTTCAAAAAATAAGAGATCTACTTCAAATAGATTCAAGAAAAAATTTATAGTTTTACTGTTTCCTAGAAATAAAATTTCTAGGATCTTGATCATATCTATGTCTGAAAGGTATATTTTCTATTTCATTGATATCACATAGCGATTCAATTTTATTTAATGATTGTCTTAATAACCTTGCTGAAATAATTGGCATATCTCTTGGAACTGAAATTCTATTTTTTAAGTATCTTAGGGAGATTCCTGAAAGTTTTTTAGGGATTAGTACTTCACCCGTAATCATATGGGTCAACGCTGATCTCAATGATTCCTCAAAGGATTCTTTATTGTATGGGTTTACTCTTAGTAAATTGTCTTTATGCTTTATTACTCTTTTAAGAGCGATTTTAGCGAAATATTTTGAATCATAATTTTTATTTAATTCATAATTACCTAGACCCTCTCCAGTATCTATTAGTTCAGAGAAAGTAATCTGATGTTCATTGCTTTCCTTATAACATCCACCCATTTGTGGAGGTAAATCATGAGAGTGAGTATGAAAATCTCCTTGAGTGCCTCTATAAGCACTAGTCCCTTCAAAAAGGGTAAGCCAGTTGTCTAAATAACGGAAATTAGATCTTAAATTAAACCCTTTATAATAAATTAATGATGCATTCATTCTTTCCATATAGGGAATAAAAATTATATCTCCAACACCAGGCTCTATATCACCGGTATTAGAAACTGTTGGATCAACAAAACCTGATTTTGATCTACTTAAGATGTCATCGAGTTTAGAAATGGACTCTTTAAACCTTTTTTTTCTGAAAGAGTTATCTATAAAATTAAAGCTTTCTCGGCAGAGCCAGTTACACCAGGATCTGAAAATTTCTCTTTCTAATTCTCGAATTTTAATAAGGTTGCTGGATGTTATAAAAGATCCAAGTGCTCCAAATTCATTTTCTAAAAAAGCTATGATATCGTCGCTTTCAGTTATAATTTGACCTTTAAATTCAATTGCAGGCAATTTACCAGTTTTAACTTTATCAAGGAACCAACTTTCTTTTTGACCGTAGCAAAACATATTTATTTTTTTGACCTTATATGGAATTCTCTTATATTCAAGCCATAACCATATTTTCTGACAGTATGGACACCAAGAATGTCTATCTCTATAGAGGGTAATCATTACATCATTCTTAGTATGCCCAAATAATCTTAAATTTGCGTAGGAATTATTAATACCATTGACTCTATCAAGATCTTCAACTTCAAATTTATTTAAATCATCCCATGTCAAAATTCCATTCATTATTTGAATTAAAGCTATAAACTAACGTTATAATAATTGATTAAAAAAGTCTTGGAATTTGAATTTGATTTAATTGTTGTTGGCGCTGGATCTGGAGGCCTCGCAGCGGCTAAACGTGCGGCTAGTTATGGAGCAAAAGTAGCAATCATAGAAGTAAATAAAATAGGAGGAACTTGTGTAATAAGGGGATGTGTTCCTAAAAAATTGATGGTTTATGCAGCTAAAAGTAAAAAAAATATTGACTCTTCTGAAGGATATGGATTAAAAAATGAAGGTATTAATTTTGAATCAAATATTTTATTGAAGAATGTTAGAGAGGAGGTTTCCAGATTAAGTAATTTACACAGAAATTCTTTAAACAAATTGAATGTAACTATTTTTGAGGGCTTAGGAAGATTTACGTCTCAAAATGAATTAGAAATTATTTGTCCTAAAACGAAGAAAATTAAAAATAAAATAAATTCGAAAAAAATTCTTATTTCAGTTGGAGGGAAACCAAAGAAATTGAATATTCCTGGGATAGATTTGGCATGGACTAGTGATGATATTTTTGAATTAGAAGAGTTTCCCAAGTCAATATTAATAGTTGGAGGAGGATATATTGCTTGTGAATTTGCGTCTATTTTCAGGAATCTAGGAACTGAAGTAACTCAATTAATTAGAGGTCAACATTTACTTAATGGTTTTGATGAGGATCTGTCTTCATGCTTAGAGGAATCACCTACTTTTACTGAAATAAATATAATCTCAAATACTCAATTAAAGGATATCAAGAGAGTAAATGGAAATCTGGAATCTACCTTAGACTCGGGTGATAAACTTCTAACTAATAATATCCTTATTGCTACAGGAAGAGAACCTAATCTCGTACCTTTAAATTTAGATTTTTTAAATCTAAAGATGGATGGTCAATATTTAGATGTTGATGAACTAAATCAAACAAGCAACGCAAATATTTTTGCAGTTGGCGATATCATAAACAAACCAAACCTAACTCCAGTTGCAATAGAACAAGGGAGAGTTTTTTCGGATAATTTTTTTAATGACCAAAAAAGAAAAGTAAATTATGAAAATATCCCAAAGGCTGTTTTCACTATCCCAGAAATTTCAACAGTTGGCCTGAGTGAGAAAAAAGCTGTAGAGATTTACTCTGAGAAAAATGTAAAAATCTTCAAATGTAAATTTACACCGATGTCAAATACTTTTAAAGATAAAAAATCAAAATGTATGTTAAAGATCGTAGTTAATAGAAAAACTGACAAAGTACTGGGATGTCACATGTTTGGAGAAACATCATCTGAGATTATTCAAATGGTATCAATTGCATTAAATGCAGGGATAACAAAAAAAGACTTTGATATCACTATGGCTTTGCACCCAACTATCTCAGAAGAATTTGTGACAATGTATGGCTAAAATTATGAATTAGAAAATTTAAATTTTTCTTGAACGAACAGAAAAACTACAAGTAACGAAAAGTAAATAAATAAACCTATCCTTAATTCAGAAAGGAAATTAAATCCATTTAAGAAAAGTATCTTATCGAGGATGTAGAAAATATAAAGATTAAGCAAAATAAATCCTTCGATTCTGGTTATTTTTCCTTTGCTCCAAAAAATAGGCAAGCATGCAAAGGTAGTTAAAACCATAAAAGGTAGGTCAACTTTTATTAAGCTTTGTTCAATAACTAACCCTTTAAATCCTGAAAAAATACTGCAACTTCCAAGAATTAAAAGTTGGTTGAGCAAATTGCTTCCAATTACATTGCCAATCGCAAGATCTGTTTTACCTTTAAATGCAGCAATTATTGAAGTTACTAATTCTGGTAAAGATGTTCCAGTAGCGATGATAGTTAAACCAATAACAATTTCATTTACCCCCAAAAGAGTAGCAAGCGTTTGAGAACCATTTACTAAAATGTTTGAACCAAAGCTTAAAAGAAATATTCCTAATATCAACTTCAATAAAATATTTATTTTCCCTTTATTATTATCGTTGAATTCTTCTATTTCTGGTTCAGCATCTTTTGTATCCTTTTCTTTCTCATTGATAGTGTTAATTTCCCAAATTGTATTTAAGACTAAACAAAATATTAAAAATATCCCTGCTTGTAATGTTAATAAGCCTGTTGATGACATTGCCCAAACTGCACAAGAAATAGCCATTAATAGAGGGACATCTCTTCTAACTATTCTGCTTCTTACTTTAAGTGGTGTTATCAATGAGCTTATACCTAAAACTACGAGGACATTAAAAATATTGCTTCCTATTACATTGCTTGCCGCAAGCGAATCACTGCCTTTTAAAATTGAACTTAAGCTTACCAACAACTCAGGAGAGCTTGTCCCGAGTGAGACAACTGTTAATCCAATTACTATTTGAGGTATTCCTAAAAATAAAGATAAATTTATAGCTCCTTGAATAAAGAACTCTCCTCCAGCAAAAAGTAGAATTACGCCTAACAGTA
>QCDN01000023.1 GCA_003280885.1 Prochlorococcus sp. AG-355-J04
CTCCTCCGCTGCACTTGTTACCAAGCTTCCACGTAGAGCCTATCAACGGGTGTTCTTCCCGTGACCTTACTGGCTTAAGCCATGGCAATACTCATCTTGAGGTGGGCTTCCCACTTAGATGCTTTCAGCGGTTATCCACTCCGCACATGGCTACCCAGCGTTTACCGTTGGCACGATAACTGGCACACCAGAGGTGCGTTCCTCCCGGTCCTCTCGTACTAGGGAGAAATCCTCTCAATATTCCTGCGCATACACCGGATATGGACCGAACTGTCTCACGACGTTCTGAACCCAGCTCGCGTACCGCTTTAATGGGCGAACAGCCCAACCCTTGGGACCGACTTCAGCCCCAGGTTGCGATGAGCCGACATCGAGGTGCCAAACCTCCCCGTCGATGTGAACTCTTGGGGGAGATCAGCCTGTTATCCCTAGAGTAACTTTTATCCGTTGAGCGACGGCCCTTCCACGCAGAACCGTCGGATCACTAAAACCGACTTTCGTCCCTGTTCGACTTGTAGGTCTCACAGTCAAGCTCCCTTCTGCTTTTGCACTCAATGACTGATTTCCAACCAGCCTGAGGGAACCTTTGTGCGCCTCCGTTACCTTTTAGGAGGCGACCGCCCCAGTCAAACTGCCCATCAGATACTGTCCGCTTCCCGGATAACGGGTAAGCGTTAGAACCCTAGCTCTAAAAGAGTGGTATCTCACCGATGACTCAATAGTACCCACAAGCACTATTTCAACGTCTCCCACCTATTCTGCGCATTCAGAGCCCGAGCACAATATCAAACTACAGTAAAGCTTCATAGGGTCTTTCTGTCCGGGTGTATGTAGTCCGCATCTTCACAGACAATTCTATTTCGCCGAGCCTCTCTCCGAGACAGCGCGCAAATCGTTACACCTTTCGTGCGGGTCGGAACTTACCCGACAAGGAATTTCGCTACCTTAGGACCGTTATAGTTACGGCCGCCGTTCACCGGGGCTTCAGTCGCCAGCTTCACAAAAGCTAACCAGCTTCCTTAACCTTCCGGCACTGGGCAGGTGTCAGCCCCCATACATCGTCTTGCGACTTAGCGGAGACCTGTGTTTTTGGTAAACAGTCGCTTGCGCCTCTTCACTGCGACCAGCTCTCGCTGGCACCCCTTCTCCCGAAGTTACGGGGCCATTTTGCCGAGTTCCTTAGAGAGAGTTATCTCGCGCCCCTCGGTATTCTCTACCACCCCACCTGTGTCGGTTTCGGGTACTGGCATTTGTGTCTTAACGAGTATAGGGCTTTTCTTGGAAGCATGACATCACCAACTTCGCTGCCGTAGCAGCTCGTACTCACGCCTTAGCTCAAGATGTTTTCTCCATCTCTCAAAGCCTCGAACGCTTGAACCAGTAACCAACATCTGGCCTGGTTAGCCTTCTCCGTCCCCCTTCTCAAAACACACCTGGTACAGGAATATTGACCTGTTATCCATCGACTACGCCTTTCGGCCTCGCCTTAGGTCCAGACTAACCCTCCGCGGACGAGCCTGCCGGAGGAACCCTTAGGGTTTCGGGGCATGGGATTCTCACCCATGTTTTCGCTACTCAAGCCGACATTCTCACTTCTATGCTGTCCACGTCCGCTTACGCTAACGCTTCACCCTACATAGAACGCTCCCCTACCATAAATAAATTTATCCGCAGCTTCGGTATAACGCTTAGCCCCGTTCATTTTCGGCGCAGGATCGCTCGACCAGTGAGCTATTACGCACTCCTTTGAGGATGGCTGCTTCTAGGCAAACCTCCTGGTTGTCTGGGCAATCCCACCTCCTTTATCACTTAGCGTTAATTTTGGGACCTTAGCTGGCGGTCTGGGCTGTTTCCCTCTTGACTATGGAGCTTATCCCCCACAGTCTGACTGCCTAGTTACACACAGGGTATTCAGAGTTCATATCGATTTGGTACCGCTTTCGCAGCCCGCACCGAAATGGTTGCTTTACCCCCCTGCTGGAGCACTAGACGCTACGCCTCAACGTATTTCGGGGAGAACCAGCTAGCTCCTGGTTCGATTGGCATTTCACCCCTAACCACAGCTCATCCGCTGAATTTTCAACTTCAGTCGGTTCGGACCTCCACTTGGTATCACCCAAGCTTCATCCTGGCCATGGTTAGATCACCAGGGTTCGGGTCTATAAACACTGACAAACGCCCTATTAAGACTCGCTTTCGCTGTGGCTCCACCATTTCCGGTTTAACCCGCCAGTGCCTATAAGTCGCCGGCTCATTCTTCAACAGGCACACGGTCACCCGATTAGTCGGGCTCCCATTGCTTGTAAGCTCACGGTTTCATGTTCTATTTCACTCCCCTCCCGGGGTTCTTTTCACCTTTCCCTCGCGGTACTGTTTCACTATCGGTCACACAGTAGTACTTAGCCTTACGAGGTGGTCCTCGCAGATTCACACGGAATTCCACGTGCTCCGTGCTACTCGGGATACAGCTAGGTCAACTTATCTTTCGATTACGGGGCTTTCACCCTCTGTGGCACGCCATTCAAACGTTTCTTCTAGACTTATTGATCCATATTGCTGTCCCACAACCCCGATAGTCAAGACTATCGGTTTGGGCTGTTCCCCGTTCGCTCGCCGCTACTGAGGGAGTCGTTATTTACTTTCTCTTCCTCCAGCTACTAAGATGTTTCAGTTCGCTGGGTTAGCTCGCACCAACCTATATATTCAGTTGGCCGTACATGGGGTTGCCCCATTCGGAAATTCCCGGATCAAAGTGTGCTTCCAACTCCCCGAGACTTATCGCAGGTAACCACGTCCTTCATCGCCTCTGTGTGCCTAGGTATCCTCCGTGAGCCCTTTGTAGCTTGACCAATAACTTCAAAATTGAAGCATCAGCTTAATAGAATTGTTATTAATGCATTCGCACAAATAATAAATCTGCATCATTAAAGATGCTTATTGTCTTTAAAAATAATCTATGCAGTTGTCAAGGTTCTCTGAAAACAATGAAATTAATTCAATGAGTCCAGCATCTTAATGATTTCATTAGGAAGCTAGATTCGTTCAGAATTTGATCACAACTCAAAACATTTCCTTAGATTATGGAAGAGGTGGTAATCAGTGGAGGTAAGCGGACTCGAACCGCTGACATCCTGCTTGCAAAGCAGGCGCTCTACCAACTGAGCTATACCCCCAACATAGAGATATGGGCCATCCTGGACTTGAACCAGGGACCTCACCCTTATCAGGGGTGCGCTCTAACCACCTGAGCTAATGGCCCAGGAAAAATAATGGGTGTGACCTAGAAAAACTTAGGAAATGAAATTCTTAATAAATTTAAGAATGTGAGATACCGATCGACCTAAGGTGACAAAATAATATTAAACATTTTGTTGTCTCCCTGTTAGGAGGTGATCCAGCCGCACCTTCCGGTACGGCTACCTTGTTACGACTTCACCCCAGTCATTAGCCCCACCTTCGGCGTCCTCCTCCACAAGGGTTGGAGTAACGACTTCGGGCATGGCCAACTTCCATGGTGTGACGGGCGGTGTGTACAAGGCCCGGGAACGTATTCACCGCAGTATGCTGACCTGCGATTACTAGCGATTCCTACTTCACGTAGGCGAGTTGCAGCCTACGATCTGAACTGAGCCACGGTTTATGGGATTTGCTAGCTCTCGCGAGTTTGCTGCCCTTTGTCCGTAGCATTGTAGTACGTGTGTAGCCCAGGGTGTAAGGGGCATGATGACTTGACGTCATCCACACCTTCCTCCGGTTTATCACCGGCGGTCTTTCTAGAGTGCCCAACTAAATGCTGGCAACTAAAAACGTGGGTTGCGCTCGTTGCGGGACTTAACCCAACATCTCACGACACGAGCTGACGACAGCCATGCACCACCTGTCACTGCATTCCCGAAGGCACCCTCAAATTTCTAAGAGGTTCGCAGGATGTCAAACCCTGGTAAGGTTCTTCGCGTTGCATCGAATTAAACCACATACTCCACCGCTTGTGCGGGCCCCCGTCAATTCCTTTGAGTTTCACACTTGCGTGCGTACTCCCCAGGCGGAACACTTAACGCGTTAGCTACGACACCGAAGGGGTCGATTCCCCCGACACCTAGTGTTCATCGTTTACGGCCAGGACTACAGGGGTATCTAATCCCTTTCGCTCCCCTGGCTTTCGTCCATGAGCGTCAGTAATGGCCCAGCAGAGCGCCTTCGCCACTGGTGTTCTTCCCGATATCTACGCATTTCACCGCTACACCGGGAATTCCCTCTGCCCCTACCATACTCAAGCCTTTCAGTTTCCACTGCCATGATGGAGTTAAGCTCCACGCTTTAACAGCAGACTTGAAAAGCCGCCTGCGGACGCTTTACGCCCAATAATTCCGGATAACGCTTGCCACTCCCGTATTACCGCGGCTGCTGGCACGGAATTAGCCGTGGCTTATTCCTCAAGTACCGTCATATCTTCTTCCTTGAGAAAAGAGGTTTACAGCCCAGAGGCCTTCGTCCCTCACGCGGCGTTGCTCCGTCAGGCTTTCGCCCATTGCGGAAAATTCCCCACTGCTGCCTCCCGTAGGAGTCTGGGCCGTGTCTCAGTCCCAGTGTGGCTGATCATCCTCTCAGACCAGCTACTGATCGAAGCCTTGGTGAGCCATTACCTCACCAACTAGCTAATCAGACGCGAGCTCATCCTCAGGCGAAATTCATTTCACCAGTAGGCATATGGGGTATTAGCGGTCGTTTCCAACCGTTATCCCCCTCCTGAGGGCAGATTCTCACGCGTTACTCACCCGTCCGCCACTAACCCGAAGGTTCGTTCGACTTGCATGTGTTAAGCACGCCGCCAGCGTTCATCCTGAGCCAGGATCAAACTCTCCGTTGTGTTCAAATCCTTTTGTAGATAAATCTACTCAATTTGAATTGCTTTATCCAAATAAAACTTCAGTATTTTTATTTAGTTTTAGCCTCCTTATATTTTAAGGATTACATTGAGTGCACATTAAATATTTCTAAAGTGACTTTCCAAGATCTCAGATCCGTTTGCATCAAAGCCATAAGTTAGCAATTGATGACATTTTTATATATTCTTGACGGGACCTCACACCTTTATTGCACATACATCTTGAAATAACCAAAAAGAATTTAGTTAATCTTGACGCAATAAAAGCATCAGTTCCTAAGTTTTGAAATTTTCTAGGTGCAGAGTTAAACAACAAGTGATTAACTCATTTGAAGGGAAAACCCTCCTTCTGGCTGAAAATAATGATAGAAATCATATCTCCAAAAAATTCATTCATTTACCAAAAATCAGATTTGAGGTACTTTCCTGAATAGTGCAAAAAGTATTTTTCTGCCCAGAAGAAAATATTAAACCATCCGACTGTAATTGTGCAACCTTTTATACAAAAATTTTTTATTAATTTTTTATTTGTTCAAAGTCTCATTAAACAACTAGGCTTAAATAAAGGGATATAAATGAAATGGCAGAAAGATTTAGTCAAAAAAATTTAAGAGTAAGGCCAAGTTCCGATGAGGAGAAAATTGTAACAAATGCAAAAAAACACTTTGAAAAGACTTTGGTTGAAATATCAGGCGAGTTAGTGGGAAGCGTTGCTGCGCTGGAACACCCAACAAAAAATAAAAAATTAAATTATGGAGAAATATTTTTAAGAGACAATGTTCCTGTAATGATTTATCTCATTACCCAAAAACGGTACGAAATTGTCAAAAAGTTCCTAAGTGTATGCCTTGAGTTACAAAGCTCTAATTACCAGACACGTGGCGTATTTCCAACTAGTTTCGTTGAAGAAAATGGACAGCTCATTGGAGACTATGGCCAGAGATCAATAGGGAGGATTACTTCAGCAGATGCAAGTTTATGGTGGCCCATTTTATGTTGGTATTATGTCAACAAAAGCGGTGATTATGCCTTCGGAAAAAGTCAAAGCGTGCAAAGAGGTATTCAACTTCTACTTGATTTAGTTCTCCATCCAACGTTTGAGGGTACTCCTGTACTTTTTGTTCCAGATTGCGCATTTATGATTGATAGACCTATGGATGTATGGGGAGCACCCTTAGAAGTTGAAGTTTTACTTCATGGATGTTTAAAAAGTTGTATTAACTTAATGGAATTAAGTAGAGCAGATCATGTTAGTAGACTTCTAGACCAAAGACTTATTCTTACAAATCAATGGGTTAAGGATTTAGGAAGTTTTCTTTTAAAACATTATTGGGTTACCAGCCAAACAATGCAAATTTTAAGAAGAAGGCCAACTGAGCAGTATGGGGATGATCAACACTTCAATGAATTTAACGTTCAACCTCAAGTAGTTCCATCCTGGCTACAAGATTGGTTAGAGAATAGAGGTGGTTACTTAATAGGAAACATTAGGACAGGCAGGCCCGACTTTCGATTTTACAGTTTAGGTAATTCTTTAGCATGTATGTTCGGAGTGCTGCCTCCTGAAGAACAAAGGGCTTTATTTAGATTAGTTTTACATAACAGACAGCATTTGATGGCTCAAATGCCAATGAGAATTTGTCATCCGCATATGGATGTCGAAGAATGGCAAAATAAAACTGGATCTGATCCAAAGAATTGGCCTTGGAGTTACCACAACGGTGGTCATTGGCCAAGTTTACTTTGGTTTTTTGGTACCGCAGTCCTATTGCATCAAAAAAATTATGGTTCTGAAGATGTAATTCTCATGGAAGAAATGAAATCTTTAATAGAGGAATCATATTGGTGTCAACTTAATCAATTGCCTAAGCAAGAATGGGCAGAATATTTTGATGGTCCTACAGGTACTTGGGTTGGGCAACAATCAAGAACATATCAAACTTGGACAATTGTTGGATTTTTATTAATGAATCATTTTCTAAGAAATGATTATAAAGATCTTGATATGTTTGAAATTTAAGGCTAAAAGAGTCCCAAGGTTAGTGATTTATCAATTGGCAAGCATGCCCCGATACCAAGATATATTGTTAGAAAAGTTCCAAATAAGAAAACAGACATTGCTATTGGTCTTCTAAATGGATTGGAAAATTTATTAACGTTTTCGATAAAGGGTAAAACCATTAATCCCAGTGGAATTAATGTTTGAAGTGCAATACCTAAAAGTTTATTAGGAACAACCCTAAGTATTTGAAAAACTGGATAGAGGTACCATTCAGGAAGTATTTCCAAGGGTGTGGCAAAGGGATTAGCTTTGTCTCCCAACATCGCAGGGTCAAGAACAGCTAATCCAACTACACAAGCAATTGTTCCTAGGATAACTACTGGGAAGATATATAATAAATCATTTGGCCAAGCTGGTTCACCATAATAGTTATGGCCCATACCTTTTGCCAACTTTGCTCTCAATTTTGGATCAGATAGATCTGGTTTTTTTAACGTAGACATATGGAGAACTAATAATAGTTTAAGTATAAGAGTTTATAAAGGACCTGAAATACCCTGTTTACGAATCATTAAAAAGTGCATCAACATGAAAACTGCTAGTGACCATGGCAATACAAAAGTATGAAGGCTGTAAAACCTGGTTAAAGTAGATTGTCCAACACTTTCTCCTCCTCTAAGTAATTCAACCATAAAGTCACCTATTACTGGTATTGCAGCAGGAACTCCAGAAACAATCTTAACTGCCCAATAACCTACTTGATCCCAAGGTAGAGAGTATCCTGTCACTCCAAAAGCGACAGTTATGACTGCCATTACAACTCCTGTAACCCAAGTTAATTCTCTTGGCCTTTTAAAACCTCCTGTGAGGTAAACCCTAAAGACATGGAGGATTAACATCAAAACCATCATTGATGCACTCCATCTATGCACAGATCTTATTAACCATCCAAAACTTACATCGGTCATTAAATAACTGACTGAACTATAAGCCTGTGTAACTGTTGGCTTATAGTAAAAAGTCATTGCAAAACCTGTTGCAAATTGAATTAAGAAGCATACTAAAGTTATGCCTCCTAAACAATAAAAAATATTTACGTGAGGGGGTACGTACTTGGAAGTTACGTCGTCAGTTATGTCTTGGATTTCAAGCCTTTCTTGAAACCAGTCATAAACAGATGAAGAATTCGCCATCCAAAAAAAAATTAGCTTTGATATAAAGAGCTTACTTAAAATTCTTATACTTGGTGTTAACACTTAACCCAATGAATTCATCTTTTAACAAACTTTTAACATTCAAAACTGTGATCACTGCATCAATGATCATTGTTTTTTCTATTAATTTTTTATTAATTGAAAAAGTGCATGCTCTCAGTGATAGCAGGCAATTAGTACTTGACGCTTGGACCTTGGTAAACGAAGGTTTTTATGATCCAGAAAAGTTTGATGAAATCCAATGGAAAAGAATTAGACAAAAAACATTACAGAAACAAATTGAAACAAGTGAAGAGGCTTATTCCGCAATTGAAGACATGTTAAGACCCCTAGACGACCCTTACACGAGAGTTTTACGCCCAAAAGATTATGAATTACTGAAATCAAGCAATTTTGGTAGTGAAATTAACGGTGTTGGGCTTCAATTAGGTGAAGATGACAACAATAAAGTTAAAGTTATCTCTACTCTTGGGGGTTCGCCAGCTGAAGAAGCTGGAATAGTAAGCGGGGATTTGATAGAGACAGTGGACGGAATCTCATCAGAAAAATTAGGGCTTGCTAGTACTGCCTCTAAGTTAAGAGGTGAATCAGGGACAAAAGTTTTAGTTGAAGTATCTTCGGAATCAGGAGAAATTAGGGAAGTCGATCTAGAGAGGAGATCAGTAGATCTTAGGCCAGTTAGAACAAAAAGATTAAGAGACGATTCTCACACAATAGGATATTTACGGATAACTCAATTCAGCGAAAGCGTACCTAAAAAAGTTGAAGAGGCACTTCAAGAGTTAAAAGAGAAAGAGGTTGAGGGGCTAATCTTAGATCTTAGAAACAACTCAGGTGGGCTAGTAAGCTCAGGAATAGCAGTTGCAGACTCTTTATTAAGTGAGAGACCTGTTGTAGAAACAAAAAATAGAAATGGAATCAAAGATGCAATAATTTCTCAAAAGGAGACATCTTTTGATGGGCCAATGGTGACTCTGGTTAATAAAGGCACTGCAAGTGCAAGTGAAATACTTGCTGGTTCGTTACAAGACAATGAAAGATCAATTCTTATGGGAGAAAAAACTTATGGGAAAGGTTTAATTCAATCCCTAAAAAGTCTGGGAGAGGATAGTGGTATTGCCATAACAGTTGCTAGTTATTTAACTCCCAAAGGAAATAATATCCAAGGTCAAGGTATGACTCCTGATAAATTACTTGATCTTCCGGATGCAAGTGAATATGGAAGTGCTGAAGATAAATGGGTAAGGAATGCGGAATTATTTCTTGAGTCGCTTCTAGAAAAAGAAAAACTTTCATTTCAAACTAGTGAATTAAGCAATGAAGGAATAAACCCTTGAGATTGCAAAAGATGGACAATAAAAAATCTTTAAAACTATGAGTATTAAAAGAGTTTTTCATGATCCAATTCATAAAGAAATAGTATTTGATTCAAGGCAGCCAGAAGAATTAATGGTTCTTGAATTAATTGATACAATTGCTTTTCAAAGATTAAGAAGAATAAAACAACTAGGGGCGGCGTTCTTACTTTTTCACGGAGCAGAATCGAGTAGATTTACCCACTCAATTGGCGTTTTTTGTATCGCCCGAAAGATATTTAAAAGGTTAATTGAAAGTAAACCTTCATTTTGTGAAAATAAATTTGTTCTTTATGGAGCAGCTCTATTACATGATTTAGGTCATGGACCTTTAAGCCACACTAGTGAAAAAATATTCGAGCATAACCACGAAAAATGGTCTCAAAACTTAGTTAAAAATTATCATCCAATAAATTCTATACTCAAAAAGTATGACTACGAATTACCGAAACAAATTGGGGAATTATTTCAGTCAAAGCAACTATTTTCACAACCTCTAAAAACATTAATAAGCAGTGAGATAGATTGCGATCGTCTCGATTATCTTTTACGCGATAGTTACAACACTGGCACTTACTATGGATTAGTTGATTTAGAAAGAATTATTTCAGCTCTTACTTTTTCACCTGATGGAAATATCGGAATCAAACCAAAAGGAGTAATCGCTATTGAGCATTTTCTAGTGCTAAGAAACTTGATGTACAGAACAATCTACAATCACAGAATAAACGAAATATCAACATGGATTCTGGAAAAAATAATTTATACAATAAAACAAAATTTTGAAAAGAAAATTTTCTTAGATAATTCTCTAAATAAATTGATATTTTCCCCTGAAAAAGTTGATTTTGATGATTTCATAAGAAATGATGATGTCACCTTTTACTATCATTTATTGAGATGGAAAGATGAATCTTTTGAGCCACTTTCTACACTATGCAAAATGTTTATTGACAGAGATTTATTAAAAGCATCCGACATAAGTTTTTTAAGTAAAATAAATAGACTAAAAATCCTTGCGTTTGCGAGAAAATTATGTAAAAAAAATGGTTATAATTCAGAAATTTTTTGTGGGATTAAGGAAAGGTCTTCTAAAGGTTTTGAATCTAACAATGCACTTAAAATATGGGACGGCACCTATCAAAGCTCATTAGAAAGTAGTTCTGAATTAATAAAAACTTTAATGAGATCAGAGGAAAGCTCTTTGATTATTTATCCAGATATGATCAAAAATGAAATTAAAAATGAAATTTCATTAATAAAAAATAATACCTAGATTTAATTCCATGGAAATCGTTTTAATTAGTACTAAAAGTAAATATTTAGAAATTTGTTCTTTGTTTAATTTAGATAATATCTATGAATCTTTCAAACAATTTTCTTCCATGAAGGGAAACCTGGAAGCAAAAATTTTCGCAGTCAATGAGTCAATAAGTTCTCATGAATTATCAAAATTAAAAAATCATTTTGACAAAATTAAAATTAGTTCACTATCTCTTTACTCAAATAATAGAGAGACAGTATTAAGTGGAAAGTCTTTGAAAATAAATTCCACCTTTTATAAAGAGCAAGAAATTAAAAATAAGCTACTTTTATTTAAGTCAAAAAACAAAGACGATATTCTTCACGAAGGGCCAGTTCGTTCGGGTGACAGAATATCTTCAAATGGAAACCTTTGCATTATTGGAGACGTTAATCCAGGTGCAATAGTTTCCGCCAAAAAAAACATTTTCGTTTGGGGCAAATTATTAGGGATCGCATTCGCGGGGAAAAGTGGAAATAAAAATGCCTCTATTGCATCACTTTATTTAAATCCTTTACAATTAAGAATTGCAGATGTAATAGCTATTGGACCAAAGGATAAGCCCAAAAATTGTTACCCAGAAATTGCGGTTGTAGATAAACAAACGATAATCATCAAACCACACCTAATCGAAACTAAAAATTAATCAATAATTTGCAATAAATTAATTCAAACTTTATAAATTTAAGAATTACTTAATCTTTAAAATATTTAACTTTCTGCAAGTGGCTTTATTATTTGGAAAATCCTAAAAATCGTGGGGAACAATAGTCGCACAATATTAATTTGTTCAGGTAAGGGAGGAGTAGGCAAAACCACTTTAACTGCAAACCTAGGCATAGCTCTTGCTAACAGCGGAGCAACAACTGCTGTATTAGATGCTGATTTTGGCTTAAGAAATTTAGATCTTCTTTTAGGATTAGAAAATCGCATCATTTATACAGCCCAAGATGTTCTAGACAAGAATTGTCGTCTTGACCAAGCATTAGTTAGACATAAAAAGGAACCTAATCTTGCTCTTCTACCTGCTGGTGATCCAAGGATGTTGGATTGGATGAAACCCGAAGATATGAAAACAATTAGTGAAATGCTTAGTGAGAAATTTGATTTTGTTTTAGTAGATTGTCCAGCTGGCGTAGAAGATGGCTTTAAAAATGCTCTTGCTGCTTGTAAAGAAGCTATTGTTGTAACTAACCCGGAATTATCAGCAGTACGCGACGCTGACAGAGTAATAGGAATTCTTAATACTTCTGATATTGAACCTATTCAGCTCGTAATCAATAGAGTGCGTCCCAACATGATGGCAAGTCAAGAGATGCTATCTATCGATGATGTCCAAGGGATTCTTTCTTTGCCTTTGTTAGGTATTGTTTTAGAAGATGAACAGGTAATAATAAGCACAAATAGAGGGGAGCCACTGACACTTACAGATGGTAGATCTCCTGCAAAAAAATGTTACTTAAATGTTTCTCAAAGACTTACAGGAAAGGATTTACCAATTATTGATCCCAAAAATGAAGGTAAAAGTCTTAAAGATAGATTCATGAGATTAATGCAAACAAAGGTTTTTTAAAATGATGACACTCAGAGACCTTATAAACAAATTACTAGGAAGAGAAACGGCTAGTGCCAACACGGCCAGAGAAAGATTACAACTTGTACTTGCTCATGACAGAGTTGATATGAGTTCTCTAACAACTGATCTTTTGGATAAAATGAGGAAAGAAATACTTGATGTTGTTGCTAAATATGTTGAGATTGATTTTGAAGAGGTGGCAGTAAGCTTAGAGACGGAAGACAGAATGACTGCTTTAGTAGCAAATTTACCAATCAAAAGAACTATGACAGGAGAAATAAAGTTTAAAAAAAATGATAAGAATGATAAAGGTCAAAAAGATATCAAAAAGTAATAAATTTTAAAAACCCCTTAAAAAAACTAAGATTGAACCACCTTAATTGTAAGATAGTGGTTATGCCGGCTTAGCTCAGCGGTAGAGCAGCGCTTTTGTAAAGCGAAGGTCATCAGTTCAAATCTGTTAGCCGGCATTCTAATTTATTTAATTTTGTTCAATATTCTTGGCTGAAAATAAAAAGATCAAACCCATGAGAGCTATGGTAGGGAAAAATCTTATTTCGAGAAAATACTCTAAAAAGGATGCAAGGGGTTCAAATATCCAATAAATAAAGAATTGAATTAATAAAACAAGAAATAATAAAAAGAACATTACTACAATTCCCTCACTAACACTTCTCCTTCTCTAATTAACCTCCAATCTCCACTTTTCTTCCAAAATATAATAGTACTAGCTTTTCCACTACTTTTTTCCCAGGGGATAGGTCCCAAAATTTTTACAAAAGGGAAGTCTAGAGCAATACCTTCAGCTGTAATTGATCCTTTAAAACCTGAAATATTTGCACTTGAAGTTAACAATGGGCCTGTTTCTCTCAAAAGAGATTGTGCCATATTTGAATTTGGGATTCTCAACCCAATAGTAAGATCATTGCTGGTGAGGTCTACAGTCTTCTTTTCTGAAGCAGGAATAACAATTGTTAGAGCTCCAGGCCAATATTTTGAAGCTATATTTTCATAATCTTCTTTAGCTGATTCGTGAACATAATCAATTAAATGTTTATGTTCTGATCCCATAAGAATTAAGGGTTTATTTTTATCTCTTTTTTTAAACTTATAAATAATATTTGAAAATTTTGGTAAGCATCCAATTGCAGGTAAAGTGTCTGTTGGGAAAATTATAGGCAAACCACTTTTAAGAGTCTTCAAGGCAATTTTGCAATCTACTAAATTCACTTAGATTATGAACCTATAATAATTTATTTATATCTGCCAATGGTAAATCTTCCAATACCTGAAAGATCTTTCACAATTTCTATTGATGTAAATTTATTTTTTATAAGTAGTTGTTTTACTTTTTCACCTTGATCAAAATGATTCTCTAAAATTAGCCAGCCCTTCTCTTTTAAAAATGATGGTGCTTTTTGTATTATTTCTCTAATATGTTTTAAACCATCATCTCCGCCTAATAAAGCAACTTTAGGTTCGAAATTTTTAACTTCTTTGGGTAATTTTTCATAAATATCTTTAGGAATATATGGCGGGTTTGATATAGCAAGGTCTAATTTTCCTTTAAAACTTTCAAGAGGTGACCACCAATTTCCACAGTAAAATTTCAAATTTGATTGTTTAGAAGAATTTATGTAATTTTTAGTGGCTATTTCTAATGCATCTCGATCTATATCAGTTGCTACTCCGTCGCTAGATGGATACGCCAATGCGATAGCAATACTTATAGCGCCTGATCCAGTTCCTAATTCAGCAAAAAGAAATTTTTCTGACTTCTTTCGAAATATATTGAAGACAATATCAATTATGAGTTCTGTTTCAGGTCTAGGAATAAGAACTTTATTTGTAACTTCTAACTCTAGGTCTCTCCAAAAAGTTATTCCGCAAAGATATTGAATTGGACAAGAATTTAGTAAATGTTCGTTCCAAGTAGATTCTAAAAATTCTAAGTTTTTTTTTAAATGCAAGTTTCCACCACGATTTATACTTATCAGGCTTTGATCACTACTTGATATACCTCCTATACAATCAAGTAAAACAGCAAAAGCTTCTTGATCGCCTCCTTTTGAAAGTTGCTTTTTTTTCCAAAATAAAAAATCTTCTGCAGAAATACTAAGCATTTATTAAAGCTTTAGCGTTTTGGCCCAAGCCTACCTTTACTAGAGTCAGAGTAGAAGCTTGATTTTTCTCCATCTTGAGTAGAAATGAATAAACCTATTAGGAATATTGTTGGCACCCCTACAAATAAAAGACTAGCTACGAATCCAAAGTTAGTTGTTTCCATTTAATTAGTAGTACTATATTTAGGTAATAAGACTATAGACATATAACTTGGAATAAAGTGGAAAAATAAACAAATTTTATAAACTGATTAACAGTCTTAAACAATTTAGCGAGGTAATTTTTTATTTTCACTAATGTTTTTTAGTTCCTCCAAATTTGAGGGAGGGGATTGTGGTTTTGTTAAAATTACTGAAGAGGATTTTATCAATGTTTGGCATGCAAGTCGCCAATTTTCTGGTCGATTTTTGAGTTTTTCTTCTTCAACAGATGTAAGAGGGCTCAAAGAATTTTTGTTTCCACCTTCAACAGAAATAAAACAAGTACTGCATTGTCCTGCCCCTCCGCAATTTCCTAAAATACCCTTTAATCCATAAAGTTGTAAATTTTCTTTCATTACTAATTCCCTTAAATTTTCACCAGGATTACATTGAACTTCTAAATCCTCACGGATAAATCTGATAGTTGCCATTTTTTTAGTTATTTTTCTTATTTTGGCGTTTTACTTTGAGAATTGTGACCAAAATATTAACAATTTTTAGCTGAAAATTCCTTGTAAACTTAGTCCTGCAGATTGATTTGCCCAATTTTTGCAAGAAAATAAATTTATTTACAAAAATCCCTCAAAGACTAAAAAACCCTTACTATCGTGATGTTTAGCTGTTTATTCAGCATAGTTACTAGAAATTAACCGATGGGATTGCCTTGGTATCGAGTTCACACAGTAGTTATTAATGACCCTGGTCGACTACTCGCTGTGCATCTTATGCATACTGCATTATTAGCCGGCTGGGCCGGTTCTATGGCTCTTTATGAATTAGCCATTTTTGACCCCTCTGATGCTGTTCTCAATCCAATGTGGAGACAGGGAATGTACGTTATGCCTTTCATGGCAAGACTTGGTATCACAAGTAGTTGGAACGGATGGGATATTACGGGTGCTACAGGAGTTGATCCTGGATTCTGGAGTTTTGAAGGTGTTGCAGCAGCACACATAGTATTTAGTGGACTATTAATGTTGGCTTCCATTTGGCACTGGACATACTGGGATCTTGATCTATGGGAAGATTCAAGAACAGGTGAGCCTGCTCTTGATTTGCCAAGAATATTCGGAATTCACCTTCTCCTAGCTGGACTTACATGTTTTGGATTTGGAGCTTTTCATTGTGCAAACGTGGGTATTTGGGTTTCTGATCCTTATGGTTTAACTGGCCATGTAGAGCCTGTAGCCCCTTCCTGGGGAGTAGAAGGATTTAACCCCTTTAATCCCGGTGGAATAGTTGCTAATCATATTGCTGCTGGACTTATGGGGATTATTGGGGGGATTTTTCACATCACCAATAGACCTGGAGAAAGACTTTATAGAGCATTAAAACTTGGAAGTCTTGAAGGAGTTCTAGCTAGTGCTCTAGCTGCTGTTTTATTTGTTTCTTTCGTTGTGGCAGGAACAATGTGGTACGGTTCAGCGACAACTCCAGTGGAATTATTTGGTCCTACTAGATATCAATGGGATTCAGGCTATTTCAAAACTGAAATTAATAGAAGGGTTCAAGCTGCTATAGATGATGGTGCCACTAAAGAAGAGGCATATGCATCCATTCCAGAAAAACTAGCCTTCTACGATTATGTTGGTAATAGTCCTGCTAAAGGTGGACTATTCAGAGTTGGAGCTCTCGTTAATGGTGATGGTTTACCAACTGGTTGGCAAGGTCATATTGCTTTTCAAGACAAAGAAGGTAACGAACTAGAAGTTAGAAGAATACCCAATTTCTTTGAAAACTTTCCTGTCATCCTTGAAGACAAAGATGGTAATGTAAGAGCAGATATTCCATTTAGAAGAGCTGAAGCAAAGTATTCATTTGAACAGACTGGAATTACTGCAACAATCTATGGAGGAGATCTTAATGGTCAAACATTTACGGATCCTGCAGTAGTTAAAAGGTTAGCTAGAAAGGCTCAACTTGGAGAAGCATTCAAGTTTGACAGAGAGACTTATAAATCTGACGGTGTATTCCGAAGCTCGCCAAGAGCGTGGTTTACATATGCACATTTATGTTTCGGATTGCTATTCTTGTTTGGCCACTGGTGGCACGCTTCAAGAACTCTTTACAGAAATTCCTTTGCTGGTATTGATGCTGAGATTGGTGACCAAGTTGAATTTGGTTTATTCAAGAAACTTGGTGACGAATCCACAAGAAGAATCCCAGGAAGGGTTTAAACTAAACTTTATTACTTAATCTTATGGAAGCTTTCGCTTACGTTCTTATTCTAACTCTCGCAGTTGTAACTTTATTCTTTGCTGTCGCCTTTAGAGACCCTCCTAAATT
>QCDN01000024.1 GCA_003280885.1 Prochlorococcus sp. AG-355-J04
TGATGCAGAACTCTTAATAATTCAATTTGTTGTGGATCTGAATTTAATTCAGATGACAAAGCAGTTCCTACTCCAAACCAACTTGGCAAAAGAAATCTACTTTGTGTCCAACCAAATACCCATGGAATAGCTCTTAAACTTGACAAATCTTTTGCTCCTTTTTTTCTTCTTGCAGGCCTACTAGATATCTGTAATTTACTTATTTCTTCTATTGGAGTGACCTCTTGAAAGAAATTTAACAAGTCAGGATTCTCATGCACTAATTTTCTATAGTGAGACCTTGATGTTTCTGCCAACCTAGACATTAATTGATTCCATTCTGGAGTAGCATCAAGTCTATTATTTACCAAGCTATTTTGAATTACCGCTGTAGTGACAGTCTCAAGATTGTACAAAGCCAGTTCAGGAAGACTATATTTAGAAGCTAAAACTTCGCCTTGTTCTGTTATTTTTATTCGGCCTTTCAAAGTACCGCTTGGTTGAGCCAATATTGCCTGATATGCTGGTCCTCCTCCTCTTCCTACAGAACCACCTCTTCCATGAAAAAGTCTTAGCAAAATATTATTTCTACTTGAAAGATTTTGAAGTGCTATTTGAGCTCTATGAATTTCCCAATTACTAGAAACAAAACCCGAATCTTTATTGCTATCAGAATATCCAAGCATTAATTCTTGCAGAGGTTTAAAAGATTCTCCCACTTTTGGTAATAATGATCTATAAAAATCTAATTTAAACAACTTTTCCATTACTTCTGGCGCTCTTTTGAGGTCTTCGACAGTTTCAAAGAGAGGAACAACTAATAATTTTGACTTTTGTGCATTTTGATCAAGAAGTCCCATTTCTTTTGCCAGTAAGAGAACTTCTAGCAAATCAGATGCACTATGACTCATTGAAATTACATAAGAATGACAAATGCGACTTCCAAATTCTTGCTGTAGTCTCTTAACCATTTTAAAAACTGAAAAGGTTTCTTCTGTAGTTTTTGTCCAGTTAACTTCAGATGGAATTAAAGGCCTTTTTGTATTTAATTCGTCTATAAGCCATTTAATTTTCTCTTCCTCAGACATTTGGTCATATTGAACAGATAAATCAAGATAATTTGTAAGCTCTTGTATAGCATCACTATGCCTTGTACTCTCTTGACGAATATCTAAACTTGCTAGAGAAAATCCAAAGATATGAACCTGAGTAAGTAAGTTGTTTACAGACTCGCAAGTTAAATCTGTACTAATCAGACTATTTTTAATTAATTCGAGATCATAAGTAAATTCATTGACTGACTTGTAAAATAAGTTATCAACTTTATCTAGATTTTTGTTATCAATTTCTCCCTCTAAGTCAAATTTCCACCCATTATCAGCTAATAAATTATTTCTTTCTTGTGTTAACCTTAATTTTTCTAAAATATAACTTAATTTCAATCTGTAAGGTTCTGATCTATACCTAGTAGCTCTAGCTTCATAGATTTCTGGGAACTTAACCCTATCTGTTTCGAGTGACTCTAATAGGGAAGAACTGACTTGACTCCATTGCATCGAGACACTTAATTGATCTCTAAGATTAGATGTCGCAACAATATATCTTTCCAACATCAACTGCCTTTGGTAGCAAGCAGTTCTCCATGTTATATCAGGAGTGACCGATGGATTACCGTCCCTATCAGAGCCTACCCAAGAACCGAAGTTACAAAAAGATTCAGAGGGCAACTGAACATCTGGATAATTTTCGGTGAGTGCTTCAGCGATCCTGCCCCTCAATTGAGGCATCGCATTAAACAAAACTTGCTGAAAATAATGCAAGGCATAATCTACTTCGTCTAAAACTGATGGTTTAAATTGATGCAATTCATCTGTTCTCCACCAAAGTCTTACTTCCTCTTTTAATTGGGTTTTTAGAGAAATTTTTTCTTCTTTTGTTAGAAATTGCTCAATCTGTATTTTTTTTAACAAATTTGCTACTCTTGTTTGCTTATGTCTAATCGTATGTCTTACTATCTCAGTCGGATGAGCAGTAAAAACCAAACGGATATCCATTTCCTGCAATAACTCCTCTAATTTCCCTGGGGGTACATTTAATTTCCTCAGCCTATAAAATAATTCTCTAAAAGTTACAGGAGCATTTTGCCTAGCTAATGCTGGAGCGAAAGGATCAAGATTGTCGGGCGATTTTTGAACATCCTTATTGGTAAAGCTTTGAATATATCTATCTTCCTCAACTCTTTGTTCCAAAATATTCACGAGTTGAAAATACAATGAAAACGCCCTTGCTGCTGCGATGGATTCTGCTAAATCCATAGAATTTACAATATGAACAATTTCATTTTTCAAAGTTTTTGAACTTTCACCATCAATTTGTTTTGAATAACTTAATTCTTTAAGCTGTATCAATCTCTCTGCCTGATCATATGGGCATTCTTCTCTGAGTACAGATTCCCATAGATCTTCTATTAAGAGCCGATTTTTATCAAGTGGATCATTGTTACTTATCAGATCCACGTTATTATTTTTTTTCTGTCGAAAAGATTCCATATAATTATTATGTCATAAGTAAAAATGTTCAGATAAATATTTATTTAAATAATCAAACATAATCTCCTTCACTCCTAATCATATCTTCGATAGAAATTTTCATTATTTGCTCAATAGAAAGACCTTTTTTATATTGATTTATCCATTTCATAGATTGATTACCTTCTTCAAGGACTTTATAAATAGGATTCAAAAGATGTTTCATACCAAAATTTTCTGCTGTGGGTAACAAATCTGATAATAAGTTTTGAATCCACTCTCTACAAATAACTTTTTTGCCATCTTGCCAGTGTATTAATTCTGAATTCAGACTATCTTTAGCAGCATTAGTTTCATTTTGATCACATATTTCTGATAATTTTTCAATAGAAAAACAACTGGCATTCAGAGGATCTAAAGTATTTATATTTTCAAAAAGATTTAAAATCCTTAGTTCTATCATTGCCGTTATCCCTAAAAGCAAATTAATATCATAAACAAAATCACAAATTCTTAATTCCAAACGATCAAGAATTAAAGGTCTTTGGGGACCATTTGGTCGGATTGAAGACCAAAAATGCCTGATATTTTGCATATTTTTATTAGCTATATTTTCCTCTATCCAATCGATATAAGCATTATGGTTTACAAAAAAAGGTACCTTACTTGGTGTTTTAGGAAACTGCATCCATCTCTGAGAGTGATTCTCCGTAATTTTGTTATCTAAAAAAGGTGAACTAGCACTTAGGGATAGATATAAAGCAGCCTCAGATCTTATTAGTCTAATAGCCGCAAAAAGCTTATCCAAATTATCTATTCCTAGATTTATATGCACACTTGAAGTTGCAATAGAGGTTCCATAATTATCTTGTATAAATTGATGATAAACATTGTCAATATCAGATCTTTGGAATTGAATATCGTGTTTAAAACAAAGAGTGGATGAAGGAATGATTGTTAACTCTTTTTTATTTAGCCATCGTCTTAACTTTTTTCTTGGACTGATTAACTTCTCAAATAACACTTTATAGTCTTTTTCAGGTGTTGTTATGTATTCAACGTTTCTGTTATCTGGCTCTTTTACAAAATCAGGAAATTTTTTCTCAATTTCAGCCGAAACACCAACATGAGAATTTAAAGAACCTGTGAAAAGTTCAACCTCAAAACCCTTATAAAGATTATTTTTACTCATTTATTTATCCAAACAAGCTAATGCTTTTAGTATCCCCTTTGCTTTATTTATCGTCTCTTGATATTCATTTTCAGGAAAAGAATCAGCAACTATTCCAGCTCCTGCTTGCACTGAAACATCATATGTCCCATCTCTTAAAGGTTTAACTATCATAGTTCTTATAGTAATTGCAGTATTTAATGCACCATTAATATCAATAGAACCGTAAACACCCGCATAAGGTCCTCTAGCATCTTTTTCAAAGTGCTTAATCAATTGCATAGCTCTTATTTTTGGCGCACCAGTTACTGTTCCAGCAGGAAAAGATGCTTTTAGCAAATCCCATACATCAGCATTATTTTTTAAGATTCCCTCAACCTCACTAACTATATGCATAACATGTGAATATTTCTCAATAACCATTAAATCCTTGACCTTCACAGTACCAATTTCACAAACTCTTCCAAGATCATTTCTCCCAAGATCAATTAGCATTACATGCTCAGCTAACTCTTTTGGATCTTTTAATAAATCCTTTTCTAATTTCAAGTCTTGTTGATTATCAATACCTCTAGGTCTTGTTCCAGCTATTGGTCTTAAGCTGGCAACAATCTGATTATTTTTATTTTTTTCAGCTTTAACCATTACTTCAGGACTTGAACCAATCAGATACCATGAGCCAAAATCAAAAAATGACATATATGGAGATGGATTAACCATCCTCAAACTTCTATATAGATTAAAAGGATCATTATTGACTTTAGTTTGGAATCTCTGACTTATAACTATTTGGAAGATATCTCCCTTTCTTATGTACTCTTTTGCAGAGAGAACTGCATCCTCAAAATCTTTTTTCTTCCAGTTACTTTCTATATCTAAATTCAAACTCTCATTTTCATTCCAATCTAAAAACTCATTTTCTTTAAGAGGAACCCTCATTAAATTTCTAGTTTTCTGAATTTTAGAAATTGAGTTTAGATACAACTCTTCAATCGAGGACTCTTTTAAAGAAGTTGTATCTGCATAAACCACTGCAGTAATACATCTTTTTATTTGATCAAAAACAACTAACTGATCAAAAAACATCCAGGAACCATAAGGGATATTGTTTTCTGGTATTTCATTTATTGGAACGCTTGGTTCTATTCGATTTATTAATTCATAACCCCAAGAGCCATATAGTTGTCCAATTGATGGTAAGTCATCAAGCATGGTTGACTTATATTCCTTTGTCCAACTTCTTAAAATATCAAAAGGATCACCTTTATGTGTTTCAGTTTTGCCATTATTCCAAGTTTTAACTATTTCTTCTCCAAAACAAACGGCTTCCCAAAGAGGTTTAGTGGCAACAATACTCCACCTACCCAAATTTTCCCCACCTTCAACAGATTCAAGAAAAACACCATGAGAATCTTTTGAGGTTAATTTTAACCAAGTCGACAATGGAGTCTCAAGATCTGCTGGCCAAGTTTGAATGATAGGTATAAAATTTTTACCTTCTTTGTAAGCCTTTAAAAAACTATCTTTCTGAAAGCTGATCATATTAATAATGTCAACCCAAATTATAATTATTTTCTTCTTTTATATCAACTTTAAGGAAGTTAATCAAAAGTATTCTTAGTTGTAAATTTCAAACCAGCTGGATTAGGATTTTCACCAATTCTTCTAGGGTTGTGACCAACTTTCTCTCTGCCTTCATTTACTTTTTCAGAGAAAACACCATCTTTTGGGTGTAAAAATTCAATATCGCCACCAGGGAAAATTCGGTAGATTTTAAAATCCTCAATTCTTGGTTTGAAGGCTCTTAATTGTGTCCCTAATGCAAGGCATTGTTCTTTTCTTGCAAAGTACATTAAGTTATCACCTTCATGCATAATAGCGGCTCCACCAGTGGGCAATTCAAATGCTTGTTCCTTTGAACTTTTCCATACGATTGCATATTTTTCTTCGGTTTCTGCTGAGTTTAATAAACCACCAGTACTTCCTATATGCTTTGGAAATTGACCAACTAAAGTTTCAGTCATCCTTAATTTTGAGTTATTTATAATAAGAAATTAGCACTCATATTTTGCAAAAATCTAAATTAAAAGGAAATTTTCTACATTATTTAATATATGGAAAACTTATTTCTCATTTTATTTCGAATCTGAAATCGGAAAAAATACTGTCAAACCTGTATCACGCCTTTTTGTGACATGCCCTCCTAAACTAGCTAACAACTTTTGAGTAGCACTTTGACTAAGTTGTAAACTACCTGTTTGAGGATTCCAATTTAAAACAGGACCAATATCAGAACCATTATCTTTTTTCAGAGTTTCTTTTTGATTACTTTCTAATTTTTGTATTTTCAATTGAAGTTTAAGTTTTTGACCAGCTGGTCTTAATTCTAAAATTAATGTACTACCTTCTTTTAATCCTCTAGTATTTTTATCAATTAATCCACTTAACATTAATTCCAATTTTTCAGAATCACTTAAAATTTGCGGAAGTTGATTGGGGATGTCAATCTTTAAAGAAATCCCACGTCGATTTAATTGTTTATTCCATATAGGAGAAAGTTTTTTAAAAATTTCGGCTAAATTAATTTTTGCCAAGTTATTTAATGACGGAACTTCTTTACTCACTAATTCTGCTGCATTAAAGATTAAACCAAACCTATCAATTTGTTCATTACATTCATTATCTATTTGAATTAAACGATTTTTCATTGATTCGTCCATCTTATATTTCTTTAAAGTAGAACTTATGAGGGTTCTTATTGTTGTCAAGGGCGTCCTTACTTCATGAGATATTGCACGTAATAATTTTGCTTCAGTTAATTGAACATTTTTTTCATCGTTTTTTATAGAGTTCTGTATATTATGGTTTGGCTCAAAGTTTGCTAATTTTGTCGATAATATTGGCCAAAATAATTGTTGAAATTGATTATTGATATTAAGGTTACCTAAATTATTTATTGCATTGCGAAATTTTACTCCTTCCTCATAATTTTCTTGATTTAATTTTGCATGCATTAATTCAATTGAAAGTTTTAGACTTTCTTCATCACTCTTCATTAGTAAAATTTTCTTATTTTTTTCTCCAACAATAGATAATATGCATTGAAAATTTGGGGTTATTATCATCAAAAAAGGTTCATAACCGTCTTCTTGACAAAGATTTAATACTTTATAATTACTAACTAAATCGAAATCTTTTTTTATCTTGTCTGAATTATTCAATGGTAAAAAACCTGCATTATCATTTTGAAAGTATGGAAACCCCTCCGGAGACCAAAGCCATCCATGAAGTTGATTTAAAAATTTTTTATCATTAAAAGCTGGCAAAGGAGATGCGACCCAAATCCCCCCTTGTTTATAATTCTTAGATAAAAAATCTTTTTGAATAACTTCTAAAGAAGCCCACCACATTCTTCTAGATGTATCATTATCCACATATAAAGTTTGAACTCCTTTAGTCAAAAGGTCTTGGATTTTTTTTATAGTTATTCTTGATTTCATCAACTTCTTAGTGATCTAGAACGTTTCAATATAGATAAAACAAATCCAATAGATATAAAATTAGTCACCAATGACGTACGACCATAGCTCATAAAAGGAAGGGGAATTCCAGTAACTGGTCCTAATCCAATAGTCATAAATAAGTTAATAATTATTTGAAATAAAAAAGTTGAGGCTATTCCAATAACAATAAGAGATTCAAAGTTAGTCCTAGCAATTGTTGCAGTATTAATAAGTTTTTTAATCAAAAAAAAGAACAAAAATAAAACTATTATGCACCCCACAAAACCCAATTCTTCGCCTAAAGCACTGAATATAAAATCAGTATGCTGTTCTGGTATAAATTGCAAATTAGTCAGCTTACCTTTTAGCAAACCAGTCCCAAATAATCCTCCAGAACCAATTGCAATTTGACTCTGTATCAAATGATATCCACCACCTAATGGATCTCTATTCGGATCTAAAAATAAAACTAATCTATCTTTTTGATATTCTTTTAAGCCATATTGCCACAAAATTGGTGTCAATTTTGCCACTAATAAATGGAACGAAATAGCGATAGCAGAAAAAATAATTTTCTTTGTCGAAGATCTATAAGCAAGATATCCTATAAATGGAATCCAGAAAATAAGAAGAGTTGGTAAGGTTAAATATAATAAAGAAGTGACAAGACAAAACACTAATATCAAAATCCACTCTATGGGCATTTGCGCCCAATAAAGCATCACACCTGTTAAAACAGGTAAAACTAAAGAGGTACCTAAGTCCGGCTGAAAGAAAATTAATAACCAAGGAATAACCACTACTAATAAGGGCAATAATAAATCTCTTATTGTTAAAATTATTTTTTTGTCGAGTACTAAAGCAAGAGTTAATACAGTACTTAGCTTAGCTACTTCTGAAGGCTGAAAAGAAAAGATCCCCAGATTTAACCATCTTTGAGCTCCGGAAACTGAGATCCCAAAAAAATAAATAAGTAACAAGGATATTAAAGTACATAAATAAAATGGAACCAAATACTTTCTAAGTCTTTCTAACGGTATATAAGAAATAAAAAATGCTAAAAAATAACCTAAAAAACCAGTTAGGATATGACCTGAATAATTTGATATTAAAAATTGACCCTGAATACTTTTTATTAATAAACCCGATATAATCACTAAAAACAGGGGTATTATAAGTAATGGAGACAATAAAAAACCTCTATTGAAGTTGTCTTTTTTTGGTAAAAATCTTCTCTTATTTAATAAAGAAATTCTCCTAAGCATCAATTATCTATTAACAAATTGATTCTTAATTAATTGAGCTAAATTACTAAATGCAATAGAACTTTCTTTATTAGGCTGGCTTATTGAGATTGGTACACCTTTATTACTTTCATCAAGGAGTGGAATTTCAATAGGAATTTGGGCTAATAATGGTAAATCATTTTCTTTAGCTAATGTTTGTCCACCACCTTTACCAAAAATTTCATATTTTTTACTTGGCATATCTGGCGGAATAAATACTGACATATTTTCTACAATTCCCAGTAAACGCACTCCAAGTTGTTTAAACATTGCTAATCCCCTCCTTGCATCTTGCAAGGATACTTGTTGAGGAGTTGTGACAACAATAGCTCCAGAGATAGGAACAGATTGAGAAAGGGATATTTGAGCATCTCCTGTTCCTGGAGGCAAGTCAATAACCAAAAAATCAAGATTATTCCATTCAACTTGGTACAAAAATTGTCGGATAATGCTATTAAGCATTGGTCCCCTCCATATAACTGGCTGACCTTCTTCTATGAGGAAACCCATTGATACCAAAGAAATTCCATATTTATTTATTGGTATTAACCTTTGTTCACTGCCACTTCCTTCTGTAACCTTTGGATTCTGTTCAGCAACCCCCATCATTGAAGGAGTATTAGGTCCATATATATCAGCATCCAGCAAACCAGTTTTTAAACCTAATTTAGCTAGAGAACAAGCTAGATTAACTGCAATGGTACTTTTCCCAACTCCACCTTTACCACTACTAACAGCTATGATATGTTGAATTCCATCAATTTTCTGTAAATCAGGAGCATCACTTTGATTTTTAGATTCTGTTGTGGAAGGATTATTATCTATCTCTATTTGAACATCATCAATATCTCCAAAATCCAGTAATACTTCCCTAACCTCTTGTACAATTCTATCTCTCTGAGAATTTGCAAATGATGGTAATGATAATGTTACGATTACTCTCGGTATAGTTACTCTTACGTTTTTAATCCAAGCTAATTCAATTACATTTTTCTGTGATCCAGCATCTAGAACTTTTTGTAAAGCAAAATTCGCATCTTCTATTGTGGTCATTAAATTTTTAAATATTTTGACAAGGTAGTCGACTGTTTAAAAGATTAAGAACTATGTCGAACTATCAAATAATAGGCAATAAGGACCCCCTAAGAGAAATTATAAAGGGAAACTCTTAATTAACCAAAAATTTTTTTCTTCAAGATTTACTAATTACATGTTCAGAGAACCTCCTAAAAACTCGAGAGAAAAAACTAAAAATCTCTTATTAACTCTACAAGACAAAATTTGTTCAGGGCTTGAAAATATAGATGGCAAAGGGAAATTTATAGAAGAATCCTGGCTAAGAGACGAAGGTGGTGGTGGAAGATCAAGAGTATTAAAAAATGGTTCTATTTTTGAGCAAGCAGGAGTTAATTTCTCTGAAGTACAGGGAAAAGAATTACCTCAATCTATAATCTCTCAAAGGCCCGAAGCAAAAGGTCATGAATGGTTTGCTACGGGAACTTCTATGGTGTTGCATCCTAAGAATCCCTATATTCCTACAGTTCATCTGAATTATCGATATTTCGAAGCTGGTCCTGTTTGGTGGTTTGGGGGAGGGGCAGACTTAACCCCTTTTTATCCTTATCTTTCTGATGTTAGGAATTTTCATAACGAGCATAAAAAAGCTTGTGAGAAAGTTGATAAAGATTTGCATAAAGTTTTCAAACCATGGTGTGATGAATATTTCTTCTTAAAGCATAGAAATGAATCTAGAGGTATAGGAGGTATTTTTTATGATTATCAAGATGGATCAGGCAACATTTATAGAGGAAATAATCAAAATGGAGAGGCATCAAAAGCTTCACAGAATATTGGTAAATCTCATTTAAATTGGGATAATTTATTTTCTTTAGCGGAAAACTGTGGGCATGCATTCCTCCCTTCATATTTGCCCATTATTGAAAAGAGAGCTACTCAAAAATATACATCTAAAGAAAGAGAATTCCAGCTATATCGAAGAGGTAGATATGTCGAATTCAATTTAGTTTGGGATAGAGGGACGATTTTTGGACTACAAACAAACGGCAGAACTGAATCTATTTTGATGTCTTTACCCCCTTTAGCAAGATGGGAATATGGATATAAAGCTAAAAAAGGTTCTCGAGAGGAATTTCTCACATCAATTTTTACAAAACCCCAGGATTGGTTGAATGATAAAGAGTTAGAGAAATTCTGTATAGAGAATAATATCTTTGATTAAAAAATTATCGAATAACTTTTTTTAATTATCTTAAATAGGTGTTTTAAATAAAGAACCGTCACTTTTCAATTGAAGTTTTTCTCCAAGTTCATTTTCTAGAGAAATTAATTCATCCCTGTGAGCTCTTAATCTCATGAAAGTTGAATCATTTTCATTTTCGTTGATCAACCTTAATTCAAATTTCTCCTCCCTTGCTGATTTTTTAAAGTAAACAATTCCAGACAAAGGGCCACCAATTAATCCCAAAAGAATAGGCCACCACCCTAAGTCAGGATATATTTGGATAATAACTAATCCCAAAGCACAAGAACCAAAACCACCAAGAAAACCTAAAAAAATTGCTAAAAATTTACTAGAGACAACTTGACCCTTAAATATTAAAATTCTTTGTTCAAAATCTCCTCCTATTTGCTTCCATCCCCTCAAATTAAGCCATTCACATAAACAATTTAAAACCTTAACTGGCTGCTGAGAAGATGAAATTTCCACGATGGTAGTTCTATCTTTACTAGAAGCCCTAAGAAAAAAAAATAATCCTATGGCCAAGAGAATTGTCAGCAATAATGTTGAATTTAAGGAATAGGACATTAAATAAATTTTTTCTAGTAAATCAAGAATAAAAATTAAAGTTACATCATATTATAATTTTTTAGAATTGTTCTGTAAAATATTCCTACATAGATAAAAATTCTTAATTAAATTCAATCTTAAATAATATTCTAAATCTTAAATTTCTTTAAATACTTATTAAAAATGACAATTGAAAATAAAAATATTGATCTTCTTCATAGCGATATAACAGCAGATTTATATAATCTTTATAAAAAATCATCCTACCTAGCTATTGACACAGAAGCAATGGGTTTAATTCATGGAAGAGATAGACTCTGTTTAATACAAATATGCAATGAATTTAAAAGAACATCCTGTATAAAAATCGAACTTAATACATCTTCTGCACCTCATTTAAAAGCACTTCTTGAAGATGAAAAAATTACCAAAATATTCCACTATGCGAGATTTGATGTAGCAGCTCTAAAATGCAATCTTGAAATTAATACAAAAAATATTTTTTGTACAAAAATTGCTAGTAAGTTGGCAAGAACTTATACAAATAAACATGGTTTAAAGGATTTAATTAATGAATTGTTAGGCATAGAACTGGACAAAAGCTCGCAAAGTAGTGATTGGGGTAGCAACGAAGATTTAACAAAAAATCAATTAGATTATGCAGCAAATGATGTTAGATATTTAATCGAAGCTATGCATAAATTAAAAGTTATCTTAGAAAGAGAGAATAGATATGAATTAGCTCAAAAATGTTTCGAAGCTGTTTCTGTACATGCTGATTTAGACATACTTAAATTTACAAATATATTTGAACATTAAAAATCAATCTTCAGTTAAAAAATTATCTTTACCATCGAGAGTTTCCATAAGCTTATCAAGTATTCTTGAAGAACTTAATTTATTTCCATCATTTTTTTCACAAATTTTTAAAACATTTTGCGCAACTTGTATTTTTTCTTTAATAGTTTTGGAGCCTTCTTTGGCAATTTGAATTTCTACTTTCTTCTTAGCAGAAGATAAGCTTATACTCATAAGTTTTGCAATCTCTGCACAAATTTTTAGATATTGCCGATCATTTATTGGATACATAAAAGAATTAATAATTAATAAGCTAGTGCCATTTACTAAGATAACAAATTAAGGTTTATGGCATCTACGATTTTCTTACTTGCTCCGGATACCCCCATTCTTTTTTTTCCAATTTTTGCTTGTTCGAACCTATCAACTTTTCCTTTCAAAAGTAAACTTAAACGTTTTAAAAGAATTTTTTTGTTTTTGCAAACTAAAACACTACCTCCCAATAATCTTGATTGCCTTTTTGCAAATGATTTTGTAAATTGTGGTCCAGTTCCTGGTAGAGAAAGAGATGGAATACCAAGGCCAGCAATTTGTTCTGTAGCAGTTCCTGCATTAGACAAGCCAATTTCTGCCATATTGGCCCATGTATTGAATTTCCCTTTTCCAATCACTACATATTGATCTTTCTTTTTCCATACTGAATCTTCATCAATTAGAAATTTAACTTTATTCTGTTTTATAAAACCATATTTATTTAAATAACTTTGAATTTGAATCACATTCGCATTAATACTCAAAGGCAAAAGTATTACCAAATCCTTTGATAAACTAAAATCTTGCAAACAATTAAGAAAATTATCAAGATTTTTAAGAGCTTCAGGGTATCTACTTCCAACTAATAAAATAATCCTTTTAAAAGAAATAATATTTGATATTTTCTCGTTTGTTAAGTTAACAAAATCCATCATTGGATTACCCAAGTATTTTGCATCAATATTTTTTCTCTTCAAATTATTAGCTGTAATTTTATCTCTCATAATTAAATTTTTGCATCTTGGAGATTTCATTAAAAACATTTCCCATGGATCCCATTCAGAACCTTTCAACTTATGATAAAAATCGCTTAAATCCCATCCGGGCCCACTACTCCAAGTATGATCACTTTTGGGAGTTCCAATGAAACTAAATTCGCATTCTGAACTCCAAGCGTAAAGTAGTGGTAAGAAATCGCCTACTGCGATAATTTTGCAGTTATGTTTTGACTTCTGTTTTACAAGTAGAAAATTTCTTAAATTATCGATTAAAAATCCTGCAAACAAATCCAGCACAAATCCCTTCAGACTTTGATTACTAAAACCTCCACTAGGCAGCTCTTTTAAATATCCTATTTTACGAAAATTCTTTGATTTTATAGAATTAAATACATCTCCATTTCCTACTAACGGCAAAACTTCAATATTTTTATTTTTTATTTTTTTTAGTAATCTTTTTATTAATTCCGATGCGATTATATCTTCTCCATGACCATTGCAAATAAACAATAGAGAATGAGACACCTTACTGTTAAGATCATATAAAGACTCAACCAAATCTTTTTCGGCGGCATGGCCAAGTGGTAAGGCAGAGGATTGCAAATCCTTTATCCCCAGTTCGAATCTGGGTGCCGCCTTATTTAATTTTTTTACGCATTTAATTATGAAGTTTTCGAAGAACTTCAATTTCAAACAAAGGGTATAAAGTTTCAATTACTTATTGATATATAGAAAAATAATCTTTTCTTTATTATTGATAAATAATACCTTATTTACCTTAATAAATAAAATTAAATAGATTTATTAATTATTTTCGTCAAATTATTTATATAAATTTGAATTATTTTAGTAATCATTATCTGCTACACACATTCCTAAACATCTAACACCATTTGATGCAGTTCTTTTGCAATGATTACATAAAATGGGATCTTTCTCTGAAGTAAGGTTAATTTTTAAATTATTTTGGTCTTTAAAACTTACTAACTCTTGTGTTGAATCAAATAGAGTCATTCTTAGCATCATCACTTGAATCGATACTAACAACAAGTGAAGCATTTGTGTTGGAAGAGGGTATATCCATAATTTTTACAGTTTCTTTGGGCTCATCAATAACTTGATTTTCTTCAGTACTCTCATCAACTGCACAAGCTTCAAGAGCCTCTCGAAGTAGTGAATCAAAAGTTGCTCCAGGCAATCTATGTCTAGCAACCTCAAGAAAAGTTCTCGGTAACGATTCAGAGGCAGCATCACGTAAAGCGGGATTATTCTTTCTATGTTCTTGCTCTTCTTCTATAGATTTAATAAACCTAAGTGTGACATCTCTTTTAGTAGAAGCTTTTATCAGCGTATCGTTTTCAGGATTACTAACATTAGGTTCTTTTTCAAGATCGCTAAGTCTTTTTTCCAAACTATTTAAAACTTCATTAGCCTCTTTACTAATATGCGCTAATTGACCATCAGACAAATTAGGTAAATCAGCAACAAAAACCTTCCCATGATCCCTTAGTGTCAAGAAAGTTGGTCTTGGGCCTTGAGCCTGTCTACCAATTGATTCAGAATTATTCCCTATTGGTCTTTTTGGAGGTGTAGGGCCAGCTGAACTACGTCTACGTGTAATTCTTTGATTATTTGCAAAGGGCATTGAATAAAGGTTAAATCTTAATGCTTAAACTTCCGATATAATTCGGCGGTAATTTTATTATATTACACCTAACTTTTTCATTTGGGTATAAAAAATAATTTTTTAAAACTCATTTAAAAAAGATAAAAAAATTTAAGTTAAAATTTCTGGCAAAAATTTACTAATTGTTGAATCATTTTTTCGAACTATCTTTCCAATTTCCCAACTATCTATGTCATTATCTTTACATATACTTAATATCGCGTCCTTAAATTTTTTATCAATAATTAAACAAAATCCCACACCAAGATTGAAAGTATTCCAAAAATCTTTTTCAGGAATCGATCCTTTCTCTTTAAGGAATTTAAATAAAATAGGTATTTCCCAAGAACTGGTATTGATATAAGGGATAAAATCAGAAGGCATACATCTTGGTAAATTTTCTGGAATTCCTCCTCCGGTAATATGAGACATTGCTTTAATTTCTATATCTTCAGATAACATTTCGTTAATCACATTATTGTAAATTTTTGTAGGTTTCAATAACTCATCATAAAAATTTAATTGAGAAACTTTTTCAAACTCTTTATCTATTTGATTATTATTTTGAATAATTTTTCTTACTAAACTAAAGCCGTTACTATGAACTCCATTACTTTTTAAAGCAATTATTAAGTCATTTTCAGATACTTTTTTTCCATTAATAAGCTTATCCTCATCAACTATTCCAACACAAAATCCTGCAAGATCATACTTATTTTTTGAATAAAATCCCGGCATTTCAGCAGTTTCTCCGCCTAGTAATGAACAGTTATTTTTTCCGCATCCATGTGAAATTCCCTGAACAACCCTCAATAATTGTTTCTTATCAAGTTTACCAGTAGCAATATAATCCAGAAAAAATAAAGGTTTTGCCCCACTAGTAATGATATCGTTAATGCACATAGCAACTAAATCAATACCAACCTCAAAGTGAAAGTTTTTACTTTGGGCTAATTCTAATTTTGTTCCAACACCATCAGTTCCTGAAACAAGAACTGGTTTTTTAAAACTATCAATAGGAATTCTAAACAAACCTCCGAACCCACCAATCCCCTCAATCACATTAGATGTATGAGTTCCTTCAACTGCCTGTTTAATTTCTGAAACAAATTCTCTCCCAGCTTCTATATCAACTCCTGATGTTTTGTAATCCATAAAATAAAAATGATAGACTTTCTCTATATAGATATTCCTCCTAAGATTGCTTTTGTCCAGTAATTATTTATCAAATAGATTTATTTTTTAAAAACAAAGTGAAGAAAGTAATCATAAGGAAAACTGAAGAATTAGAAAATTGGAGGAGAAATATAAATAGTGAAATTAACTTCATTCCAACAATGGGTAATCTTCATAATGGACACATAAAACTAATATCAACAGCAAAAAATGACAATTCTAATGTTAATTTGGTAAGTATTTTTATTAATCCACTTCAATTTGATAACAAGTTAGATTTAGAGAATTACCCTAAAACAATTGATAATGATTTAAAAATCTCTTTTTCAAACGGCGCAGATGCCATCTTCATCCCAAGTACTGAAGATATTTATCCAGCGAATAATAAAAATATTCACTTCTTGAAAGCACCAATAGAATTATCTTCTGCATTATGTGGATTAAATCGAATTGGACATTTTGATGGCGTTTGTACAGTAGTTTATAGATTACTTAATCTCATAAAGCCAAAAAATCTTTACTTAGGCGAAAAAGATTGGCAACAACTTTTAATTTTAAAAAGTCTTGTCCTAACAAAGAAATTAAATGTTGCTATTAAATCTATTCCTACACAAAGAGATTTTGATGGAATTCCTTTAAGTTCACGTAATGTACATTTATCAAAAAACGAAAGAAAATTAATTAGATTTTTTTCAAGTGAGTTATTAGATGCAAAAAAAAATTTTCAACATGAAAAAAAGATCAATTTAAAAGAAATAATTCAAAAGCTATCAGCAAAAAAAATTTCCATTGAATATTTAGAACATTTACACCCTCATACCCTCCAAAAAGCAAAACTTCAGGATAATATTTCGTTACTGGCTGGTGCGATAAGATGTGGAAGGACAAGATTAATTGATCACGTTTTTCTAATGAAAAGAAGGCCGATTATTGCAATTGATGGCCCTGCAGG
>QCDN01000025.1 GCA_003280885.1 Prochlorococcus sp. AG-355-J04
GTTACTTAATAATTAAAAGCTCTGCATCTCATGAAGTTGCAGAGCTTTTTTTATGAATTTAAATAGTCTTTCAAAATTTACTCTATCTTTTTTGACCGAAGTAAATTAAGGCTAAAAAAGATAAAGTGCTTACCAAAGCGATTAAGTACCATCCAGTTGAGGAGTTGCTAGTTACTTCTGTCATTTATTTTGATTTATCAGAGGAATTGATTATTTGAGTGAAAATCACAATTGATATCATTAAAAAAACTAAAAGGATGTAAGTTACGTTCATTTATAGAAAAATGCTAATTATCAAAAAGATTATTCCTAGAACTACCGTGACAATTGCTCCATCTACTAGTAAGTCTTTCCATGTATAACTTTTAAGCATCCTTGTTTTATCTTCTTCACTCATAAGGTTCTTTAACCACGTCCAATCTAAAAGCTGTGTCAATGCAACACCAAAAATTAAATGACCAAACAAAATACCAATTAGATCAATTCTAGAAATATCTTTAGTGAGACTTGTAATAATATAAAAGTCCACTAGCTTTTTTCTTTATTAGATAAAGCACCGCCTTCTTCTTTGTATTTTTCCCAAGCTTCGCTTATTTTTGCTTTAGAGAAATTTTGTTTTCCCTCAGAGATTTTATTTTTGAGGTTATTTAAACTATTAGTCAGTTCTTTTTTTGTTGGTTCATCAAGAAAGTTTGATGTTAATTTCCATAAATACCAGCTACTAGCTAGAAGAAGAATTAATCCGAGTAATTGCATATTAGTTTTTTATCATCCTACAACTTTTCAAATGGTTTCGATAAATTAATTTATTTAATACCTGCAGAAATTTTTTTGACTTAAATAAAAATTAAAACTTTAACCAATGGAAAAATATTCTATCCAGCAGCCATATAGTTAGACCCCCTTCCAGGAAAGCTAACCAATACATCCCATAATCAGAAAACCCCATTTGTTCTTTAACTGTTTTAATTAATTTTTTGTGAGCTTGAATGAGATCTTTCATGAACAATCAAATTTTTTAAACTTGCTTGATTTCTTTTATTAAAAAACCCTTCCCATAGCAAGATAGACATGTTTTAGTCTCATCTAATGAAATTCTTAGAAAACCTGCTCCATTACATCTAAAGCAATTTACTTTAGTGTTTGCATAGATTTTTGATTTAATTTTAGCAGCACGATTTAAGTAAGAAACAGTTTCTTTACGACCGTTTGCTTTGTCAGCTTTGTTTAAAAGCTTTTTGTAGTTGACTTTAAGTTCTTGGATATTCATCTTTTATAGTAACTATGATGCGATAAAGGAAATAATAAATGTTAAAGTTATTTCAAAACTTTCAATTTCCCGTTTATATCTTTAATCTGATCTCTTACTGAGATTTAAATAATATAACTAGGATTTGCGGTATATGTTAAGTATCTGGAGTATTAGTTTGTATATTTAATAGAAATTTTATATTTGATAAATTTAAGAAGTCTTTGGGTTGTCATTCAAGAAAATATTATTTTGTCTTTGGAAAGAAGTTTAAGTAATTTATTGTTTGAAAAATATTTAAAAGCTCTAGTAGATCATCCAGCCTTTTTGAGGTTTTTAACTAAAAAATCATTTTCATTCGTAAGAACTTCAAGTTTAGATTTTTCCAACTCTTTTTTGAATTCGGGATTTAAATCCTTCTTTGCCTCGTTTAGATTCATAGGATTCGTATTTAAATTTAAACAAAAGACAGTCTAATGTTAGTGATCCCCAAAAAAATTCGTGGTTAGTTTTTTCTTAAAAGAAGATAATATTTTATTTTGCACATAGAAATAAAAATTTAATCAACATATTGTGGAAAACCCTGTTGAAAAACGCTTAAAAAGTGGATAACTCTTCGGGAGCATTATCAAAACAAGCTTTTCTGGAAAAATTTTTAAGTATTAATACTTCATCAAAAAAAAATAAAATATAGTTTAAAAAGTAACATAATCTCTTGTTATAACTATGGGATCATTACTTTTAATAAAAAGATTAATTATCTATACGAGAAGCTCATGTTGATAATTAATTTAAAATGTTTTTCTTAATGATGTATCAAATTAAAAATTAAAGTGAAGAAAAATCAAACTAAACTTGAAATTTTTAATTTTTGTCATAGTTGAGTATAAATTGTTTAATTCGGTTTTCTCTATGCAAATATTTCTCAAACCAAAACTTAATCAAATAAATTAAATTAAGTTAATTATTCAAAATGTCAGAAGAAAAAAAGGATTCAAAGAAATGTTCTGGAAAGAAAAACATTATGTTTGCCTATGGTTTTATACAATTGGGTTCTAGTTTCGTATCGGCAATAGCTTTAGCTGCAATCGCTTTTGGATTCTGTTCAGTAAAAAAGGAATCTAAACTTTTTAATAAATGTGTTGCAGAAATAATTGAAGATGGTGGCACCAACTCTGAGGCCGTAAGGTATTGCAATGGGGGCAATTAAAACTCCTCTCAGATTAATTAAATGGATTCAACTTGTGATTTGATTATTGATTCTTTAAAAGAAGAGCCAATTGGAGAAACTGATCACTTTATTTGGTTCATAACGGATATTGGTATTGTTGCCCTATTTAAAAAAGATGAGAACTTTGAAACTTATAGTTCGAACGTCGAAAGTGAGGCAAATAAAATTGCTTTAGATATAACTAAAGAAAAAAAAGAGTACCTCAAAATAAAAGAGAGACAGCTTTTCTTGTTTTATTCATAATCTAGGATTTGGTTCTTGATTTAGTAAGATGGCTCAAGGTTAAAGGCCGGCTCCATAATATTGTTTTCGCTAACTAATTCGAAGGTTAACTCTTTATTTAGGGCATTTATATAAGATGTATAAAGTTTTCCCCAAACAAATTCAAATTCATCTTTACTTAAATTCTTGAAAAGAATTTCTCCTTTGAAGTAAATGTGATAAGAATCATTCATCATTGAAAATTAATCTTACCCTTTTTAACGCAGTGAAATATGTAAGTAGTATTAGGTGCTACTAAAAAGAAATTTATATTTGGAAGTCAAATACTTTTAGACTATCCGTGTATTCATTTTTTGTTTTTTGAATAATCCGACTGTCTCATCAAGATCCATACAAGGCTGAATACTTATATCCATTAACCTTCTCCAGGGATGCCATTGCTTCCAAATTGTCTCAAGAGAATCTGCACTTACTACAGAATGTCCAATCCCATTTTGAACCATAAAAATCCAAGAATGAACCTCATAGTTTTCAGGTCTATTTTGGGGACCACCAGATTCATACCAATTAATTAGCATTTCTGCCCCTTCTTCTTGATCCTCGCCATCAGTAAATTCGTAGGAAATCAAATACCTCTGCATGTAGATTATTATTAAAATCTCTAAACTATTTTAACTCTAGATTTAGATATTGCTTCCGAATTTAATTAATGCTATGAAGTTTATAGAAGTGATTGTTTTAAATGACAGAAAGATTTGGGAAAATTAAAAAGAATATTTTGACTAATTTATCTTTTATAAATAAGACAATCTTGAAGTATTTTCAAAACCATGATCTGTTCGTATAGCTCCACTTAACAGATAAAATTTGATACTTTTTAAAATACTTTAAATTAGTTAACATATTTGTACTGTATAGTTACCGATGATAAATAAAAAGGATCAAAGCGATCCAATTGATAATTTAGAGTATGAAAAAGTTCTAGAAGAAGAAATAATTAATTCATACGAAAGTAAATTTCTGAAAGACACTACACCAGATAAAAAAAAGACTAAATTTTACAGACTTAAAAGAACTCCATTAGAAATACTAAATAGGACTTTTTTCTTTTTCTTTATTGGAAGTTTTCTTTTCTCTTTGTTTTTAGCTTATTCAGAAAGTAAGTTATGGTTCATACTTTATGTAATAAGTGCATTGTCATGTGTTTTCTATACTCCTAATAGAAAGGCACTTAAAGAATTAATAGCAGCTTGGCCAAATGTAGAGGATCTCATTAAAAGAAGGAGTATGTGGAAAAAAGGCAAGTAAATAGATTATGAAACCGTTAAGTTCATTTAAAAAATGGTTATTAAATATCCTTGTGCCATACATTGAGGGCACCAACAAGAAAAAAGAGGATAAAAAATGAGTTTAATAAAGGTTGGAATTTTTGTTGAAATTTTTTTGTTAGTGGGAGTTTTTTTATGGGTTAGGAAACTAAATAGTAAACAAAGCAGGCAACCATCTCTATCCAAAAAAAAAATAAAAAATCTCAAATTTTAGAATTTTGATCACAAAATAAGGAATCTTTATAAAGAGATCAAATTTGTAGGAAAATTCTTTATTTTTTTCTCTCACTTTGTATGTGAAATCGGTTAGAACATCTACATCGCTTTTAAAAAATATGGTTTCCTCCATTCAAGGTCTTTCTCCAATAACTAATCCATTAAATAGTGTCTTAGTAGAAAAGAAACTAATAAATGTTGATCAAAAGTTTATTCAACTTGTTTCTCTGGCAGAAGGTTTACCTCGTACAGAAGTTATTGAAAGTGGAAGGAATTATTGGAGAGGTGTTTGTAGAAGCTTGATTTTTAGATTTCCTGACGATCTTGAAATTTTAAAGCTTGATGTAAGAAGTTATGTAGATAGATCAAAAGGAATTATTCAGATAAGATCTGCAGCAAGATTAGGGCAATCAGATTTAGGCGTTAATCTAAGAAGAGTGGAATACTTGTTTAATCAATTAGAAAAATTTTAATTAATTTATTTTTTATAAATCTAAGGTTCTTTTTACTAAATAGGTGTGCTTTAATTCATAAGAATATTTGAAATGCCATGGTAAAGATAATCTTAGTTGGAATTATTGTCGTGCTTGTATATTCTCAACCTGACCTTCGTCTTACAGTCGCTGATTGGTTAAAAGCAGCTTCTGACTTTCTTATTGAATCAGTACAAGTAAAACCTTGAATTAATTTTTTCTAGGTATTAAAAAAGACCTGAGACAGCAATCATTTGTTTAACGCATAAAGCCACGAAAATAAATATTATTATCCTGCTTAATATGTATTTCACTTAAACAAATAAATAGTTTTAGGAACATAATAGAAAAATTTTTTGAAATTTTTGAATAGTTAACGATAATAAGGGATATGAAGCTTAGATTATTTGAGTTCTATTTTATTAAAGACTATTTAAGGCCTTGGTTTGGTCTTATTTATTCTTTATTCTTTCTGTTTTTTTTAGGTGCAATTGGCTATCGAATAACAGAGGGGTGGGAATGGAGTGATTGCTTATGGATGGTTCTGATCACAATAACCACTATTGGTTTTGGAGAAGTTCAACCTTTAAGTCCCGAAGGCAGAATCGTAACTGTTTTAGTAATCGTTGGCGGATTGATCTTTATTCAATTTACCTTTCAAAAAGCTGTTAGATTATTCGAATCCGGCTATTTTCAAAGAGTAAACGAATTACGTTTTAAAAGACTTCTTAGAAAAATGGAAAATCATGTAATTTTGTGCGGATATGGGAGGGTAGGTCAGGAAATATCTAACCAAATAAAGACGCAAAATATTCCAATTATTGTGGTTGAGAGCGATGAAGATAGAAAAAAGATTGCTGAAGAAAATGGTTTAGAAGTTCTTTGTGCTGATGCGACTCTTGATGAGACTTTAAAACTGGCAGGATTAGAAAAATGCAAAAGTTTGGTCGTAACTTTACCTAATGATGCTGCTAATTTATATGTAGTTTTAAGCGCTAAAGGGATAAGAAGTTCTATAAGAGTAATTGCAAGAGCTGGAACTGAAGAAGCTGCAAGTAAGTTGAGATTAGCTGGGGCAAGTATAGTTGTAAGCCCTTATATTGCTGCAGGAAGAGCAATGGCATCAATGGCTTTAAGACCTATCGCAATTGACTTTCTAGATCTTCTAGCAGGAAGTGAATGTGAGATTGAGGAATTTGAATTAAGTAATGATATTAGTCTTTTTGAAACTGCAGAGAAAAGATCACTTTCTGAACTTGGAATAGGTAAAAAGAGTGGGGCTAAAATATTAGCTATTAAGGAAAACGAAAAGTTGTTTACTAATCCTGGCGGTAATTTTATTCTTCAGCCAGGTCAGGTTTTAATAGCATTTGGTAGTAAAGAACAACTAAATATTTTGAACGGATTATTAGGAAATCTTGTCGTAGCAGTAGAGCTATTAAAATAGATAGATCGAGATTCAGAATTAATTGCTAAATTAATTGTGGGTGGAATAAATCAAATGAAAATATTACTTTTCTTTCATATAATTAACCACCTGTACAAAAACGAACCGAATCAGCGGTTGGTGAACCAGTAGCTTTAATTTCTTCAACACATTCATTAAAAAACTTTGATTCTTTTTTTAATGAGCAAAAGCTTAGTGCAATAGCTACTAATGCAACAGCTGATACAACTTTTGAACCTAATTGAATAACTCCATAAGCGAGCATTACTTTATTCTTTATAAAATCTTTTTTAGTATCTTTTTTAGTATCTTTTTTTGCAGCCATTTTTTAATCCAAAAATATTAATAAACTCTAGATTAATATTTAAATAATTTCCTTAACCCTTACTAAACAAAGTCTTAATTACATTCAATCTAGAATATAAATCTATTAGCCTCTTTTTTATGCCTAGCTTAGTAACCTCCATTTTTACATTCAAAATTGAAAGTACTTTCGAAGAATGGGCAGCAATATTTGATAGTGCAGAAGCTGATAAAAGACATTCTGAATTTCTTATTAAGCCACTATTTAGAGGTGTAAGCAAAAAAGATCCTCAAAAAGTTATTGTTATTCATCAGGCTCCAGAAGGTAATGTTCAAAAGTTTGTTGAAGCTAATGGTGATTGGATGGCAACGCATAGAGTCGATCTTTCAACAATGGAAGAATCTTCTTGGACTTATGCAGAATCATAGAAAACTTATTGAGATTAAGAAATGAAACGTGGAATTTTCTACATCCCTTTGATTATTTTCATTTGGGGTTGTTCCAAGACTTCAATGACAGATTCGATCTCAACTTCAGAAACCCAAAGGCAGAGAGAAGTTTGTCTAGATTGGTATGGCTACAGAATTGATACCAAGAAGGCAATAAGCGATTTAAATCTTAAAATAGAAACCGAGTCAGAATTGATGGCTTTTTGCGATTTCTTTAAGAATGTAGCTGATACAAAAAAATAAAGATTCAATATCTACAATTACTTAGTTATTTAATTTCTAACTTCTCCGCCTTCCTCAATATTTGATTCTTTAAAAAAACAAGCGCATCTAATTTTTTTTCTTTTTCTTCAATATTTACAAATTTCATTTCTGCAATTTCAATAATTGCTTTATTAACATTTTTAAGCTGTTTCTTAATAATTCTTTTTGGTTTTTTAATTGATTCCATTGGAATTATCATTTACTTTTATTCCCTTTATTTTCTGAAAATGCAAGTCTCTCACTCAAAAAATCTTCTAATTATTTAATTTGTAATTTGTTTTTATAGTTTTTATTATTGAATCTTGTGGTTCTTCACTTCGGAAACAATTAAAAATCAAGTAGTTTTTTAAGATCTAATCCCCCCCAGGAAAATGTTTTTTATTGAGTGTAGGAAAAAATCTTAAAAAGTAGTTCTTAAGTGAAAGGATTTCAAATAGAAATATTATCTATAGGTAAAATTTCTTGGACCATGATTGTGTCTGGACAGACTTCATTCTCTAATGTTTTGTATAGTCTCCTTGATTGAGGTGATTTTAGGGAGTTATTGTAATTCTCAATAAATTCTGAATCATTTAAGAAAAATTTTTCTTTATTCTCAAAGCTTCCTTTATAAAAATTTCTTGAAAATTCTGTGCCGATTTTTTTTTGGTTATTCCTTTGTGAAGATAAGTTTTTTAAAGACATTTCAATATTTTTATACATTAAAAATCTAGGTTTCTTGGATTAAGTAATGATTAATTAAAAAATAAATTTTTTTTAAATGGCTTAAATTTCTAAAATAGATATTTGTTGTTATTTCTTAGCTTAATCAAAATTTAAATATGATTTAACAATAGGGATTTAGAAAATATGTATGGATAAAAAACAACTTGTTAACTTCATCACTCTTTCGATTCTTCAAACTAAAAGAGTTGAAGATAGATTATTTAGAAATGAAATCCAAAACTATCTTATTAAACTAAATAAAAGTCAATTAGAAGAAATTATTAGTGAATTTATCATCTAAAAAATCATGAAAAAGCTACTGGTTTTATTTATCTTTATTATTACTTCTTGCAGTACAAAAGATGAATTATCCATTACCCAAGATGATTTATCCATTACAAAAGATGAAATTTCGATTACGAAAGGTGAATCATCCATTAAAGATGAAAAAAAATTATTTTATTTAACTAAAGAAACTGCTGTTCTTCTTTGTGGAGGTAAATCCAGAATAATTGATAGTAAAAATGAAGAAATCATCAAAATAGAAGTCAAAGATTTTTCAAGTGCTGAAAAAGAAAAATTTGTTCAATTTACTCTTGTTGAGACAGATAGAAAAGGCGGAAAATATAGAATTATTAATTGTTATCCAAATAAAGATCCGAAAAAATCGGTAATTAAAACAATCAAGACTAATTACAAGTTGAATTAGTCTTAGGTTAACTAGATCAAATGAAAATATTTAAATATCTACTTGTAATTCCTGTAATAACTTTAATAATTATTTTTCAAACCTCTTTGCAAAATAGATATCTAATGGCTTCTGATATTAGAGATGGAGAAACAATTTTTAGAAATGTTTGTGCAGGCTGCCATGTAAGAGGTGGATCAGTCGTTCTTAAAGGATCTAAATCACTAAAACTTTCCGACCTAAAAAAAAGAGGAATAGCAGATGTAAATTCAATAACAAAAATTGCTAATGATGGAATTGGTTTTATGAAGGGTTATAAAAATAAATTGAGGGATGGAGAGGATAAGATTCTCGCACAATGGATTATTCAAAATGCAGAAAAGGGTTGGGAGTAGATGAAAAGCTTAATTCTTGCATTTTTTTTATTTCTATTAGCTGAAAACTCTTTTGCTGAGGAATTATTTAATTACACAATTACATCTGATTCTCAAAGAACTAATTTAGAGGGTGATCTTGAGGCTACAGGAAAAGTAGTTATTAAAAGAAAAAGTGATAATTTTGAGGCTTATTCGGACAAACTTTCTTTTAACAAGGATGGTAAAACTTTAAAACTTATTGGTAATGTATATGTAAAAAATTTTGAGTCTGAAGAAATTACAATTGAAGAATCGTCAGGAGATGAGTTGATTATATTTACTGATACAGGACTTTTTGAATTCAAATCTCAAAATAAAAATAGAGTAAAAACAAAAATTAAACTCTAAATAAAGTCTTGCTTTTGAACTAAAAATATTTGTACTTTCTTATTTAAAGGAAATTTTTAAATGATATTTAAAGCTGCTTTAAACTAAATAATCTATAAAAAAAGAGTAGAAATAATTTTTTTTATGCATCCAAGCAAAGTAATCAAAGATCCAATAATCAACGATACTTATTACGATCCAGATATTGATAAGTTTTATCAATATGTAAAGATTGGTGACTTTCCACCAGAATGGGTGATGAAAAGTATAGATGAAGATGACGACTATTATTACACTTCGATGGGATACTAGTTTAGATATCCATTATTAAGTTAAATAGGATTGTCTCTTTAAAATTTTGTGTGAGGAAATTAAAGAGACATTTTTAATTTAGGTAAAAAGGTTTAAGGGAAAATTAACAAGGAAATAAGATTAAATGAAAAAGATAATAATTCAATGTAAATTAATTATGAAATAATTAGATCAAATAATTTTGATTATATAAAATAAAATTGTTGGAACTTTAAATGGCTATTAAAGATCATAAAAGTTTGCAAGACTCAAGAATTCTTCTTGTAGAGGATGATAAGAGTATTAGGCTTACTGTCAGTGAAACCTTGATCAGCGAAGGTTTCAAAGTATCAAGTTTCAAAGACGGTTTAAGTGCCTTAGATTTTATTAATAATGATATTAAAAAAGATGTTGACCTAATAATTCTAGATTTAATGTTGCCAGGGTTAAATGGATTAGAGTTATGTAGAAAAATAAGAAATGATGAAGACTATACACCCATACTAATTTTGAGTGCTAAAGATAATGAATCAGACAGGGTTCTTGGATTAGAGGTTGGTGCAGATGATTATTTAACAAAACCTTTTGGTTTAAATGAATTAATTGCTAGATCTAGAGCATTAATAAGAAGATCTAAACGTAATAAAAAATATATAGAAAAATCAAAAACTGTTCTCGAGTTTAATCATATAAAAATGTTTTTGGAAGAATGTAGGGTAACTTCTTTTGATAGAGAAATAACATTATCTCCAAAAGAATTTAAATTATTAGAGTTATTTATGAAAAATCCAAAAAGAGTATGGTCAAGAGATTTAATACTTGAAAAAATTTGGGAAATTGACTTTATTGGTGATACTAAAACTGTAGATGTTCATGTTAGGTGGCTCAGAGAGAAATTAGAAGAAGATCCTTCAGCTCCAAAGTTTCTTAAAACTGTAAGAGGTTTTGGATATAAGTTTGGATGAAAATGAAAACACTACAAGAAGTATTATTTTTTTTACATCAGAAGTGGAAAATAAAAGTCAAGCATTTTTCTCAATCAAAAGAAAAAAAATTTGAAGTTGATAAAAATAAGTATAAAAAAACTATTGATTTCCCATTTGATAAAATTAGACCTCAAGAAGTGTTGTCTTGGTTAGATTATTCATCGCAAGGGTGGATAATCTTATCATCTGATCTAACAATAAAATTTATCAATCAGAAAGCTTTATCTCTTATTAGGGTTATCAAATATAAAGATGTTATTGGAAAAGCAATAAATGATATTAATGAGCTTGAAGTACTTAGTAATAAAATTCTATATTTAAAAAAAAAAGATTTCCCATTCAACCTTGATTTCACAATTGCGGGAGTACCCATTTCGGTAAATATTGTTAGAGGAAGCAAAAAGAATTATTTAATATTATTGGAAAGTAAATTATCAATTGAATCGATAAAAAAACGACAAAATCAATTAATTAATGATGTGTCTCATGAACTGAAAACTCCTCTTACATCACTTATCTTAATTGGGGAAAGACTTGAATCAGTAGTATCAAAAAAAGATAGGTATCTTGTTAAAAGACTTAAGAAAGAGTCAAAAAGATTAAGAAAAATGGCCGAAGAGACTTTAGAGCTTTCTAAGCTAGAAAGTAGCGAAGATTTTAATAAAAACAAAAAAATATCTATTTCAGATTTGATTATGGAATCTTGGCAAACACTAAAACCGCTTGCAGAAAAAAAGGATATAAAAATAAATTTATTTTCTCCAACAAAATATTATATATCTGGGGATATTGAAAATTTAAAAAGAGCATTTATAAATATTTTAGATAACGCTATTCGTTATTCCCCAACAAAAGAGGGCATACAAATTGAAATTTTTAAGAGAGATAGCTCTGTTGTTATAAGAGTTAGAGATAAAGGTATTGGATTAGAAGAAAATGAATCAAATGACATTTTTTCTCGTTTTTATCGTGGGGATCCATCAAGGACTAAATTTAAGAAAAGTGGAAGTGGTTTAGGTCTTTCAATTACAAAAAAAATAATTAATAACAATAAAGGTTTTATAAAGGCATTTAATCATAAAGATGGTGGAGCGATTATTGAAACTATCTTTCCGTGTCTTAATACAGATTTATAGGGAAAATTTAAAAAATATTAGGACATGATTTTTCTGCGATAAAGTTTTTTAAATTTAAAACCCCATCTCTTGTAAAAAGAATGCTTCCTTCTTTGGAGTCATCTGCCCAATAAGAATCTCTTTTACCAATAGCTAGCCAAAGCCTATCAGGTAATGTTGGCATGTACATACTCTCAAAAGCAGAGGTTCCAATGTCATTTTCTTCTTTCATATCTTTGCATGCTTCAATCATTAGTTCAGGACGATTTAAATAATACCTAACACCCTGCCAATAATATTTTGTTTCAGCTTTGACTGGGGCGATGAAGAATATAATAAATAGAAGGTATTTCATGAATGAATTTTATTTAATTATAAGAATTGCCAAAAAAAAACCACCTTTTACAAAAGGTGGTTTTTTTTTGTTTTACTAGATTTTTCCAATATTTAGGAAAAGAGTTTCTCCAGTTGATTTCTTTCCAGTCCCATCATTGTCAGTTGAAATCCATGCTTGCCCGTCGCTTGTTATTGCTAAACCTTCAACCTTCTCGAGGATAAAACCACCAGTAGATTTCATTACTGGTTTTAGATCAGTAACTAACTCTTTTTCAACTAAGGGATAAAGTCTGGGAGGAATATTAGATTGAAGACCTTCGAAAATAACATCATCTAAATCTATCTTATATATAGCTTTCAATTTTGCTTTCTTACCATAGAAACTATCTCTTTCGATTACATAAAGTGCCCCGTCATGGTAAGTTAATTCTGAAATTCCAACACCGCCTTTTTTGATCCTATCTAATTGATAATTTACGGCCCCCCACTGTTTAGTTTTTAAATTATAGGAAAGGATCTTAGTAGTATTGAAAGTATCATCACCCCAAGGCTTCTGTTGAGCAATATAAAGAATATCTCCGTTTCTTGTTATGCCTTCAAATCCAGGATTTTCAGCATAATTAAGATACGAGGCTGGCGGAGTTATCTTCTCTAGAATTTCACCATCTGAGCTTACATGGTAGATAGCAGGAGGATGTTTATCTAGCTTTTTCTTGATTCCTTCAGTAGAAATGTAGAATCCACCATTACCATCAGTTGTAATACCCTCTTGATCCATAAATAATGCAGTCTTGCCATCTAGCTTTATATCAATAGCTCTTTCCAATAGTGCTGGGGAGGATGAAGGATCAATAACATAAATTCTTGGCTGAGTTTTAAATGTTCCATCATTTACAGCATAAATTTTTCCGTCATCACCAGCCACCATTCCACTAATTGCCCCCCAAGAAACAAAATCAAGTCCGTTTTCATTTGTTAAATGTGGGTAAGAAGCTGGTGCATCTTGGAGTTGATAGATAGTTACATGAGAGGAAAGTCCAGGTTCTTTTTTGTTGTAGTCTTTTTCATTCGCTGAGGCAATTAATCCCCTCTCTGGAATTGCGACAAATCCCTCTGGTCCAATTCCTGAAGGTAATAGTTGAGTCAATATTGGTTGATTTAGTTCTGTAATATCATATACAGCTACTATTCCTGCTCTTTCTGCTCCAACGAATAAATATGGTGTTCCATCAATTTTAGAGAATGTAACTGATTCAGGTTCTACACCTTTTTTACCAGCTCTCCCATCTTGGAAATGGCCTATTTGAGCAATTGCTCTTTCTAATCTATTTGCATCTTCATATACTATTGTTCCATCTTTTTTGAAAATAGTCCAAGATCTTGAACCACCTCTTTTAGCTTGTTTTGGATCAATATGCTTGTAATCGCCTTCATTTGCTGTTGCAAAATGATCATTATCAATCCATGTTAGACCGTCTGGCTCTCTTCTTACATTTTTTAGTTTTTTCTTAAATTTATGTGCTCCATCTTTCTTTGTATCCATTCCTGCCATCTGTTTAACAATACCAGCAGTAAAATGTGATATTACATTCCCATCTTTATCAATTACTGCAAGATGGTTGTTTTCTTGAAGAGAAACTACAGTCTCACCAAGATCATTAATAGCAACAAATTCGGGCTCGGGATCGCTAGGAGCTATTTCAGATAATCCTGTTAAATCTACTTTTTTTATTGATTTACATTGTATTTTTCCTCTTTTGTTTAACTTTACAAGAGAAACATAACCTGGAGGATTAATTTGTTTACCTTCCTCATCTAATTGAGGGATAAATCCATCTTTATATTCTTCATCCCTCTCATTTTCTATAGCGACAGCTAGAAATGTTCCGTCTGGTGAAACAAAAACGCTATCAGGCTGCCCACCTAAATCACATTCTTTTACTGCTTTTCTTGTTTCTAAATTGTATTGAACTATTGCTCCTGAAGGATTTGTATAACTTTCAGATGTATTTGAACCTATATAAGCATTGTTTCCAAGTGCCGCAATTCCAGTGGGTTCTGCTTCCAGTTCAACAACTCCCAATGCTTTAGGTTTTGCAGGGTCTGAGATATCAACTAAACCTACTACTCCTAGATCGCTATCTGTATACATCAAAG
>QCDN01000026.1 GCA_003280885.1 Prochlorococcus sp. AG-355-J04
AGCAATGTCATTAGTTACTGTCCCAGCTTTAGGATTAGGCATTAAACCTCTAGGTCCTAAAACTCTTCCTAATTTTGCAACCTTTGGCATCATATCTGGAGTTGCAATAAGAAGATCAAACTCCATATTCCCTTTATTGATGCTTTCCACAAGATCTTCTTCGCCAAATAAATCTGCACCGGCAGCCTTAGCTTTCGATACATTCTCACCGCTTGTAATTACTGCAATTTTGATGCTTTGGCCAGTACCATGTGGTAATGCAACAGTGGTCCTTAATTGTTGATCAGTATATTTTGGATCAATACCTAAACGTATATGTGCTTCAATAGTTTCATCAAATTTTGCATTAGCATTTTCCTTGATAATACCAAGAGCTTCAAGTGGTGAGTAAATGCGATCTTCTATCTTAGTTGATAGAGCCGCCATTCTTTTGGATAGTTTTTTCATAATAAAATTGGGTGCAAACGGTTATTAACTAACCTCCCCTAGATAGTGAGAAATTTTGTATTGAACTCAATCAGTGATAGAGACGCCCATATTACGAGCAGTACCCTCTATTACTTTCATTGCTGATTCAACATTAGAACAGTTTAGATCAGGAAGCTTAGTTTTGGCTATTTCTTCTAATTGAGCTTTACTTATATTCCCAACAGAGCCTTTTGCGGATTCACCTGATCCTTTCTCTATACCAGCTGCTTTTGTTATTAAGACGGAAGCAGGAGGTGTTTTTGTGATAAAAGTAAAGCTTCTATCTTCAAAAACAGAAATCTCGACTGGAATTACAAAACCTGCTTTATCTTGTGTCCTTGCGTTGTATTCTTTGCAAAATGCCATGATATTGACACCATGTTGTCCTAAAGCTGGCCCTACAGGAGGAGCAGGATTTGCTTTGCCTGCTTGTAGAGCAAGCTTGATAACTGCAACAATTTTTTTTGCCATTAGATTAGAAAATTTAAGCTGAAGTAGAAAATCATAATTTTACTCGATAAACAAGAACTATTAGAAATTAATTTTGTTTATTGATTTGGGAGAATTCTAATTCTACAGGAGTCTCGCGCCCAAATATTGAAAGTAATGCTTTTAATTTATTTCTTTCTCCTGAAACTTCTATAACTTCTCCCTGGAAATCCTTGAACGGACCACTAGTTACAATGATTCTATCTTTTTCTTCAATATCTAACTTGATTACAGCTTTTTTCTCTGATGCGCGCTTAAAGATTCTATTAACTTCTTGTCTTGATAATGGTCGAGGTTTGATATGACCTCGCGATCTTCCGCTGCCTCTACCGTCTTCAGCACCGACAAAGTTAATTACATTGGGAGTACTTTTAACAGCCATCATTGTATCTTCATCCAAAATCATTCTTACGAGGACATAACCTGGGAAAACTTTTTCTTCAGTAGTTTGTCTGCTTCCATCTTTTTTTAATTTAATTCCTGGAGTCTGGGGAATTTCAATTTCAATGATTCTATTATTAACACCTAAAGTTACTGATCTCTGCTCAAGAGTCGCTTTTACTTTTTTTTCACAGCTTGATGCTACTTGAATTGCATACCATCTTGCGATGCTTGTATTTGCTTTTGAAGAAGCAAGGCTTGTAGTTAATTCATTACTCATTTTTCTTGAAGCTTAATTAAGGTCTTTATTAATGGATATTCGGGAGATAATTCAACCAAAAATTTGCGAGGCTGCCCATCCATAGAATCTGCTAACAGAAGCAATGGCTGCAGCAGAAAACGATACCATAATTATAACTGCTACTGATTCGCTAAAAAGTTGTTGTTTGTTAGGCCATACGACAAGTTTAAGCTCATCGTAGGTAGATCTAAAAAAATTATTCTTTTTTTTAGGCTCTTCAACTTCAGGAGTATCCTTTTTAAGAGGTTCTTTATTAGTAGTAGGACTTGTCACAAAATTTTTTTTGAAATTAAGCTTTATGCTTTAGTTTTATTTTAGCTTATTGATTTACTCCTCAGCTAGGTTTGAAAACGATCTCATCTTTTTTAGCAGGGTTAAGTTTAATTGTTATATTTTTTTTGTTTTTGAAGTTTTCCTCTAAAAGTTTTGCAGCCAGGGGATTTTCTATTTGTCTTCTAAGTTCCCTGCTAAGTGGCCTAGCACCATATTCAGGTTCGTAAGAATCGTTTGCAATTTTATTAATAACTTTTTTGTCTATAGCGATATTTATTTTCTGTTCAAGTAGCAGGTTTTTTAAATCGTCTGTTTGTAAAATTATTATTTTTTGAAGTTGATCAATAGATAATGGATCAAATTTTACTACTTCGTCAATTCTATTTAAAAATTCAGGTCTAAAAATTGAAGACAATGTATTACTAATGGAATCATCTAAGGTTTGTTGGTCTTTTTCTAACTTTCCTTCACTTTTAGAAATCTTTTGTGAATACTCCAGTATGGATTTACCAGCTAGATTGCTTGTCATAATGATTACGGTATTTTTGAAGTCTACTGTCCTTCCTTGAGAGTCCGTTAATCTTCCTTCATCTAAGACTTGTAGAAGGATATTAAAAACTTCTGAATGTGCTTTTTCTATCTCATCAAGAAGTATTACTGAATAGGGTTTACGTCTTACGGCTTCAGTTAATTGACCTCCCTCTTCATAACCAACATAACCTGGAGGAGCTCCCAAAAGCCTTGCTACGGCATTTTTCTCCATATATTCACTCATGTCTAATCTTAAAAGTGCGTCTTCTTCATCAAATAAAACTGTTGCAAGTGATTTTGCTAATTCTGTTTTGCCAACACCAGTAGGACCCATAAATAAAAAAGATCCAATAGGTCTTTTAGGACTTTTCATACCAACTCGAGCTCTTCTAATTGCAGCAGAAACAGCTTCTATGGCTTTTTCTTGTCCAATAACTTTTTCACTTAGTTCTGTTTCTAGATTGACTAATTTCTTACGTTCATTTGAAACTACTTTAGAAATTGGAATACCTGTGATTTTAGATATAACATCTGCAATATCATCAGGTTCAACTTGATATTTAAAAGGGAAATTTCTATTTTTCTTTATTTTATTCAAGTTCTCTTCAAGTTTTTGTATGTCATTCTCTATTTCACATAACTCTGTTTCAAGCTTTTCTAAATAATCTAGATCATTTTCAATTTCGCTATTTGATTTATCTTTAATTTGTTTGGTTAGCTTATCTTCTTCTTTCATTAAAATAGATAATTCCTCCATTTCTTCACGTAAATTGTTCCAATTTTCCAAAAGAACGTTCAATTTTGCCTCTGATTCTTGTCTATTATTCAATAGTTTTTCTTGAGCTTCGATATTTTCTCCTTGCAAATTATTTAATTTTTCATCAATAGTATTAAGTTTGTTTTCTTGTTGGAGAATGATTTGAGGCATATTATTAGACTCGATTTTCAACTGTGCAGCTGCTTCATCAATTAAATCTAATGCACTATCAGGGAGACATTTATCGCTGATGTATCTATCGGCCAATTTTGCAGAATAGTTTACAGCCTCTTCAGAAATTTTTATGCCATGATGTGATTCATATTTCTTTTTGATCCCTTGTAATATTTTTGCGCTTAATTCTACTGAAGGTTCATTAACAGCTATCTTTTGAAAGCAATTATTTAATGCCTGATCTTTTTCAATAGTTTCACGAAATTTCTCAGGTGTTGTTGTACCGATACATCTAAGTTCTCCTTCAGCTAGTAATGGTTTTAAGATATTACTGATGTCGGTAGAAGATCTGTCAGAACTTAATATTGAGTGAATTTCATCAATAAAAAGAATCATTCCTTGGTTTGGATTATTTAGTTCCTGCATTATTAAGCTTAGTCTTTCCTCTAGTTGACCTCTAAATTTGGTCCCAGAAACTAATGCACCTAAGTCAAGTGAAATAATTTTTAAGTCCTTTAAAGAATCAGGAACTTTTTTGTCTACAATTAATTGAGCAAGTAATTTTGCAATTGAGGTTTTACCAACTCCAGGATTGCCAATAAGTATAGGGTTATTTTTGTTTCTTCTGCAAAGTACCCTCATCAAATTATTGATCTCATTTTCTCTTCCTAAAACGGGATCCAGTAAGCCTTTTTTAGCTGAATCTGTTAAATCTTTTCCATAAATTGAGAGAGCATTTTCATCTTTTCCAACTTGTTTTTTGGTTTCAATTTGAAGTTCACTTTTCGGTAATGGAACAATAGCTTTTTTAAATTTTTCTTCTTTATCTGAATTCTCTTTGTTTGATTTAAAATTAGATTGATTATTTATTTCAATTACATTCCTATAATTAAAAGAATCTTTTGATTGATTAATATTTGGGTAAAACTTTAATTCTTCCTCTAATTTTTCCATTGAAAGGTTTCCTTCTTCAAAAACATAATTTCCAAGTCTTAAATCTCTTCCAAGAGCAATTAGTAAATGAGGGATTTCTATTAATCTTGATCCCCATTGAGTTTTAATCTGATTCGCGTTATCTAATAAAATTTCTAAATCTTCTCCGATAGTAAAAATATCTGACTCATTTGTTGGTGTCTCTTCTAAAAAATCTTCTGTTATGTCTAAAACTGTATCTTGGTCGATTGATAATTTTTCAATGAAGGCAAAGAATTCACTTGATGAGAACAATGTATGAATTATGTGTTCAATATTAAATTCGCTATGATCCCATTTTTTTGCGGTTTCTTCCCCTAATAAAAGAAGATTCCAACTAATATCGCTAAATAGTTCAGGACTGGATGTAAGTGTTTCTCTCATAAACTATAAAAACTATAGTTGATTATTAATTAATATTCTAAATACTATCTGCATTAATAATCATCCAATAAGTTTCAAATTGTAAGATGAATTTGAAAATTATTTAGATGAGAGGATTTGCGGGGACTTTAGAATGAAAAAACGTTAAATAATATCTAAGCTCTTATAAAAATTAAAATTATAGTTGGTTAACAAATATATTTCAGATATTAGCCAAATAGTTCAGCTATTAATAGGATTTAAATAGTAATAATTAAATTGTGAAAGAAACTATTGATTTTCTTATTGATACAGTTGAAGCAAGGCAAGTCCTTGATTCAAGAGGTAATCCAACTGTAGAGGCAGAAGTATTTTTGGAATGTGGTACAAGTGGTAGAGCAATTGTTCCCAGCGGAGCTAGCACTGGTGCTCATGAGGCACATGAATTAAGAGATGGTGGTTCGAAATATATGGGAAAAGGCGTTTTGAATGCTGTTAATAAAATTCATGAAACAATATCACCGGCTTTATGTGGTTTGTCATCTTTAGATCAAACTGCAGTAGATAAATTAATGATTGAAATTGATGGAACTCCTAATAAGTCTAACCTTGGAGCAAATTCAATCCTTGCAGTAAGTCTTGCAACTGCTAGAGCATCAGCAAATGCTTTAGACATTCCCCTATATAGATATCTTGGAGATCCATTATCCAATCTTCTTCCAGTTCCATTGATGAATGTAATAAATGGTGGTGCTCATGCACCAAATAGTCTTGATTTTCAGGAATTTATGCTTGTTCCACATGGAGTTAATAATTTCAGTGAATCATTAAGAATGGGTACTGAAATTTTTCACTCATTAAAATCATTACTTGATCAAAAAGGTCTATCTACTGCTGTAGGCGATGAGGGCGGATTTGCCCCGAATTTGTCATCAAGCGAAGAAGCAGGGGACTTATTATTAGAAGCAATTCAAAAAGCCGGATTTAAGCCTGGTGAGCAGGTATCTTTAGCTTTAGATGCTGCTAGTACTGAATTTTATAGTAATGGTATTTATAAATATGAAGGTAAAAGTTTAAATAGTTCTGAAATGATTTCATATCTTTCAAGATTAGTTTCTAATTATCCCATAGTTTCAATAGAGGACGGTTTAGCTGAGGATGATTGGGAGGGTTGGTCAGAATTAAACAAAGAATTAGGGAATAAAGTTCAGCTTGTAGGTGATGATTTATTTGTTACTAATACAGAAAGATTACGGAGAGGGATTATAGAAAAATCTGCCAATTCAATCCTAATAAAGGTAAATCAAATTGGAACATTAACTGAAACTTTGGAAGCTATTGAGTTAGCTAAAATGTCTGGTTTCACAAGTGTTATAAGTCATAGAAGTGGTGAGACTGAAGATACAACAATTGCAGATTTATCTGTCGCCACAAGATCGGGTCAGATCAAGACTGGCTCTTTGAGCAGAAGTGAAAGGATTGCAAAATATAATAGGCTTTTAAAAATTGAAGAGGAATTAGGAAATCAAGCAAGATTCGCCGGGGCTCTTGGTTTAGGTCCCAAAAATATATAGTTTTTTTTAGCGCTTAAGTTTTTCTAAACGTGAACCTTTTCTCATACTTAATTGGCACTTTATCCAATCAATACTTATTGGTAGTGCAAAAAAAAGTGGCAACAATGCAAAATTATTTTGTTTATTGGTTACAAGTAAAGCAGATGCAATTGATAAGCTTCCTATGAGAATTGAATGGCCTAAAGTTTTTTGAGCCGTAAACATTTTTTTGAATTGCCTATCAGACTCTCCCATTCTTATTTGCAATTGTAAATCGCCCTGTTCTAATCTTTCTAAACTTTCATCTATTCTTTTGGGAATTCCAACAGCTTTCGATCCTAGTTCACCTACTTGCCTTCCAAATTGGTTAATTAAATCGTTGGGACTTTGATTATTTGAAGTCATAAGTTCTATTAAATAAGGCTTGGTAACTGATACAAGGTTAAACCCTGGATCAAGCATTCTACCAACTCCTTCAAAAGTTGATAAAGCTCTCATCACAAAGATTAAATCTACTGGCAGTTGAAATGGCGTTTCATAAACCAGTTCGTATAAATCTCCAGATAATTTTTCAATAATGTTAGGACTAAATGGCGGAGTTAAGGCTTCTTTAAGCATTAATCTGACTAATCTTCTGACTGGTCCTACATCAATATCTTTTGAAATTAGCCCAGCTTGTTGTAATTGACTAACAAGCGATGAGGCGTCTCTAAGAGCAGCAGCCTTAACCATCCCCCCTAATCTTGTTTGAAGATTATTTGAGATGTTCCCCATCATTCCAAAATCATAAAAAATCAATTTACCTTCACTTGAAACTGCTAGATTCCCTGGATGAGGATCTGCGTGAAAAAAACCGTAATTTACTAATTGTTTTAAGTAGCTGATTGCACCTATCTCTGCAATTTTAGATAAATCAATTTCTTGTGATTTTAATTTTTCTAAATCGCTTATTTTTGTCCCTTCTACATAACTTAAACAAAGCACTTTTTCACTGCTCATATCCCAAATTACTTCAGGAACTTCAACATTTTCTTCATCAAGAAATTGCTGTCTAAATCTTGCGGCATATTGTGCTTCACAATTAAAATCAAGCTCCTTCATGAGAACTTTCCTACACTCTTTAGCAATCTCAACCCAGTTTCTACCTCGACTCCAATTCTTATTTTTCTGCAATAATCCTGCTATTTGCTGCATTATGCCCAAATCTATAATGAACAATTCTTTTAAATTAGGTCTTTGAACTTTAAATACTACTTTCTTACCATCTTTTAAAGTCGCCCTATGGACCTGAGCTAGTGATGCTGATCCAACTGGATCACACATTATTTGATCTATTTCATCAAACTTAGATCCTAATTCTTTTCTTATAGTTTCTTCAACTTGTGCAAATGAAAAATTAGGTACTTGATCCTGCAATTTAGACAATTCCTGTATCCAGGTATTAGGAATTAAATCAGGTCTCGCTGATAATAATTGTCCAATTTTAATAAATGCTGATCCAAGCTTTATTAATTGATTAGTAAACCACCTAGCTCTTTTAATTTGGACCCTACTTTTTTCATTGTGCTTAGTTTGGAAAATTGTAAATCTAATATTATCTATCCATAAATTTAATAAAAGCGAAATAAGAGTTATCCAAATAAGAAAGGGCCTCTTCAATTTTTTTAAACGATAATGAAGAACTTGATAACTCATTTAATTTGATTATTTATAGTTTTATTAAAGAGATCAATTTGCTTATTGATATTTTCAATTTCGTTTAAAGCTTTTTTTATTTTGGAATCTTGATAAGTATTTGTAGACTCATTTTCTTCAATATTTTCTGCTTTTTCTAGTCTTGATGCTTCTTCGATTATGGATTCTTTTAAACTATCAAATTCTTTTTTGAGAATTTCAGGAGCATCCTGAGCAATATGTGTTGCTTCTTCAATTTTTTCAACCAATATTTCGTTTAATTTTTCGGTTACTTTCTTAATGGCAGCTTTTAAAAGGTAATCAGAGTTGGTCATGAAAAAATATAATGTTTCAACGGCAATTGATTTTTCAATATGATCTAATAATAGATCAATACAGAACATTTCACCTAACTGATCATTTTGAAAATTAATTTTTTATGTTTTTCCTATGTAAGTTTGTTTCTATATTAAGCTTTTTTCTCTTTTATCTTTTAACTTATATCTATATAAAGGTTTAGGTATTTACTTTAAAAATATCTTCTAACCAAGAACTCATCTAATTAACTACAAAAGGAGTTTTTTAAAATTGGAAATCATTGAGTCAGATGTAGTTATTATCGGAGGAGGCCCTGCCGGATGCACTTGCGCACTTTATACATCTCGTTCAAATTTAAAGACAGTAATTTTAGATAAAAATCCATCTGTTGGCGCCTTAGCAATAACTCATCAAATAGCTAATTATCCAGGTGTTCCGGTTGATATAAGTGGAGAAAAATTACTTACCCTGATGAGAGAACAGGCTGTGCAATACGGCACAGATTATAGAAGAGCGCAAGTGTTTGGAATAGACGCTAGTGGAGAATGGAAAATGGTTTATACGCCAGAAGGCACTTTTAAAGCTAAAGCACTTGTGCTTGCAAGTGGAGCCATGGGTAGGCCTGCATCATTTAAGGGAGAAGCGGATTTTCTTGGTAAAGGAGTAAGTTATTGTGCTACATGTGATGGGGCTTTTTATAAAAATAGAGAGGTTGCCGTTGTTGGAGTAAACAAGGAGGCAATTGAAGAGGCAACTGTTTTAACTAAATTCGCATCAACCGTGCATTGGATTACATCAAGTGATCCTAAAACAGATAACGAAGAAGCTATGGAATTGATGGATAATTCAAATATAAAACATTGGAGTAGAACAAGATTATTAGAAATATTGGGAGATGATATGGGTGTTAATGGGGTCATTGTAAAAAATAAGCAAGAGGAAAATCCTATCAATTTAAATTTAGATGGAGTGTTTGTCTACATGAGTGGTTCAAAGCCGATTACTGATTTTTTAGGTGATCAAATTGCTTTAAAAGAAGACGGAGGGGTTATTGTGGATGACTTTATGTCTACAAATTCTGATGGAGTATGGGCTATTGGTGATATAAGAAACACACCATTTAAGCAAGCCGTAGTTGCGGCTTCTGACGGATGTATTGCTGCAATGTCAATTGATAGATATTTAAATAGTAGAAAAAATATTAGAGTGGATTGGATTCATTCTTAAAAAAATATTTCTTCTTTGATCTAAAGGGGTGTTGCTTCAGAAATATAAGCTACTCCTCCGTAATAGCTCAAATCGTCCCTGATGTTATCTCTCATTTTATCTATTAATTCTTGCTCGCAAAAAACAATTACATGAGCATTCGCTCCTAATCCTGTAAATTCCATATCCTCAGTAACAACTCTTTCAGGTCCTCTGCCTGTGGCGTGTTTCATAACTGTATATCCAGGAACATTAGCTTTTTCTAATGTTTTAATGATTGCATCTAGTTCTCTTTCACTAAATATCAAGTCTAATCTTTTCATTTTTATAAAGGGGATAGTGGGATAATAGTATTTACTAAACTCATATATATGGGAATGCCGAGAACTATATTGAATGGGAAAGTTAGACCTAGTGTAGTTGAAATATAATAACTAGATTTAGCTTCTGGAACTGTCATCCTCATTGCTGCAGGCACTGCTAAATAAGAGGCGCTTGCACATAAAACCACAAATAAAAGTGCGTTGCCAGGTCCTAAAGATAAAAATCTTGCAACGAAAACACCAATAAATGCGTTAAATAAAGGCATAAAAATGGCAAATCCAATCAAAAATGAACCCGCATTTTTCAGTCTCGGCAATCTTTGAGCAGCAACTATTCCCATATCTAACAAGAAGAAGCATTCTGCTCCATAGAATAATTGTCCAGTAAAAGGCTCCATTTTTTCAATTCCTGAGGGATTACTGGAAGCAGTGAGAAATCCTACAATCAAGCTTGAGAGCAATAAATAAACTGATCCATTCAAAAGTGATTCATGTAATATTGCGCTTAGATGCATTTTTCTTGATTTTGGTCTATTTTTTGGAGCTGCAAATTTCACAAGTAATAATCCAACAATTATTGCAGGAGATTCCATTAAAGCTAAAGCGCCAACCATAAACCCATCAAAAGCTATTTTTTGACTTTCTAAAAAACTTTCTGCAGAAATAAATGTAACAGCACTAATTGAACCGTATGCTGCTGCTATTGCGGCTGAATTAAAGACATCAAACTTAAATCTTAAAATTAAAAATCCAATCAGCGGGATTACTAGCGACATCAGTATTGCAGCACTTAAAGTAGGCAATACTTGATCTGTAAAACCACTTTTTTGTATCTCTATACCTCCTTTAAAACCAATAGCTAGGAGTAAGTATAAGGAGAAGAGTTTAGGTAATGGAGCTGGTATCTCTAAATCAGATTTAAAGAGTACTGATATTGCTCCAATCAAAAAGAAAAGAACTGGCGGGGCTAATACATTTTGCAGAATTGGACTTATTTCCATAAATTATTAGGCTATTTCATTTAGAGCAGTTTCTAAGGCTTCTTTTCTTGTTTCAATAATCCCTTCAACTCCAAACTTAGCTAATCTATCTTTTACTTTTTCATTAGCACCTGCAACAAATGCTTTTCTAGAATTATTTTTTGCTTCTTGCATCATATCTTCTATTGCCAAAGTCGCGGTCACTCCAAGTCTTGGAACATCAGTGATATCTAATATCAAAACTTTGTAGTTTCTTACAAGCATCATTCTCTCAGATATACCTTTAGCTGCTCCAAAACTAAGTGGGCCTTTAAGTCTAAATAGCATTACTTCTCCTGCACATCTATCTAGTAGTGCTTTTTCATCAGCAGGTAATGCATTTTTAGCTTGATCATCTTTTGATAAAGGATTATCCTCATCCATACCTTCTAGTTGAGTTTCAGTTATTGAATCAATAGTAAGCATATTTGCTATGAATACACCGACTAAAACTGCCCAAATTAAATCCCAAAAAACTGTCATCAAAAGTACGCCATACATTACTACTGAAGTTTTTAAAGATAATTTGTGAGCCCTCCTTAAGAATCCCCAATCAATAATATCTAAACCTACTTTTATAAGGATTCCTGCTAGTAATGCAGTTGGTATTTGCTCAGCTAATGGTCCCGCACCAACTAAAACTATCAACAATACAACTGAGTGAACCATACCAGATATAGGAGTTGATCCCCCAGATTTAACATTTATGACCGTTCTCATTGTTGCTCCTGCTCCAGGTAAACCTGAAAAAAGACCTGCAACAGCATTTCCTATCCCTTGACCAATAAGTTCTCTATCAGAATTATGTTTTGTTTGAGAGATATTGTCTGCTACTAGAGATGTCAGTAAGGAGTCAATTGCGCCAAGTACTGCTAGGACTAATCCTGCTTTGAATATAATTGGGAAATATTGATTAAAACTTGGGAAATTTAAAGATGGAACTCCCCTTGGAATTTCTCCAATTCTATCAATAGCTCCATCTCCAAAAATTAATATTGATATTGGAGTAACTATCAATAAGGCCAAGAGAGGAGAAGGCACCCACTGACTTATTTTTCTAGGAGTAAGAAATACTATACCTAGTGTCATTATTGCAACTCCAATAGCAGCACCATTGGGCTGGAAATTTGAAAATACAGTAGTTAAAGATTCGACTACTCCACCTCGAGTGCTAATTCCAAGTAATGGTCCAATCTGAAGCGCAATGATTATTACTCCAATACCAGACATAAATCCTGAAACAACAGAATATGGAACCAAAGTAATATATTTACCTAGTTTTAGAATCCCGAATAATATTTGCAGTAAGCCGCCAATGACTACCGCTGCCATAACTAAAGGTAAAATTTGTCCCGCAGATAGATCTCTTGGAACCCCTACTGCGGCTAAGCCTGCTACTACACCTGCAACAGTTACACTCATGGGACCGGTAGGTCCACTAACTTGAGCAGGTGTTCCGCCGAATAATGCGGCTAAAAAACCAACTACTACTGCCCCATATAGTCCATAAATTGCTCCGCCAGGCCCTAACGCAGCATTTCCAAAAGCAAGAGCGAGAGGTAAAGCCACAACTGCGGCTGTGATGCCTCCTAAGATATCGCCTCTTACATTTTTCAGATGAAACCCATTAATTATGTTCAAAGATGCTTTCCTCAAAATAAATACTTAACTAAAAGATATTATCTCTAAAT
>QCDN01000027.1 GCA_003280885.1 Prochlorococcus sp. AG-355-J04
AAAAGTTTCTTTCTTAAATTTCTAAGAATCTTTTGATATCTTCTTCTTCATTTCCTCAATATTATTAATTAATTTGTCTAACAATTTTGTATTATCTTCTGGTTTTAAATATTTAATTTTTGGTTGATTAATTTCAAGAGTCTCAAAATCTCCACTCATAAATTCTCCTTTGTATGTTCGTTTAACTTCCTCTTTGTTCTAATTGATTTGACTAAAACACTGCGGATCTAATGTGTGCGGTTTGAGGAACATTTAGGTACGGAAAGAGGTATGTTTTTTTAGCCATTTAAATCTATGGCTGACCTAAATTAGAAATATGGTTGTCATGAGTCGGTTGCATTGCTGCAACTGAAATCAACCATGAACTTTAAATTGCATTTAATAAAATGACTTACTACAGTTGCTTTGATCAAAAAGGAAACATAATTGCTCGCTGTCAGACTAAAGAAGATATAGATGTTCTTAAGAAAATGGGCAGACCAATAATGGAAATAAAAGAAATGAAAAAAGGGGAATCAGTTGTTTGTTCTTTAACTGGTAGTCCATCCGATTACAATGAAGATTATTAAAAGTATGACTCAAAGATCACTTCAATTAAATCAACATGGAAGATCAGTAGTTCTTTTGTTGGTTGTATTGAATAGCATTTGTACTTTCTTTTTTACTTTTGAAAAAGCATTAACTGATCGCGAAAGAGCGAGATAAAAATATTTAATTATTTGTGGATTAAAAGTAAATAAATAAAATTTAAGACATAAAAGAAGACCCTCTTAGAGGTCTTTTTTAAATGGTGACGACAGAAAGGAGATCTATTTAATAATCAGATTAAGAATTTTCTTAGAAATTAGTTTTGAATGTAAAAGTGATTACTCACTTCTTCATGCTTTACAAACGACTTTATTTTTAAGATAGTTCAGAATTAACCCCGAAAGATTAATTTCTGATCACTTAACTTTCTTACCGTAAAGGTTAGAAAAGTTAATTTACCTTGGTGTTGCAGACCATGGATTAGTGAAGATCTAGTTGGTCAACCTTGGTCGAGTTGATCACCAGAACTGTCGTAAATATAAACTAATCGGTCGTAAATATTTTGCATGAATCCTTAAGAATGATTTAATCATGATTAATTAAATCTTTAATCCGCGGACCACATCATCTCTCAGTAAGCATTTTATTTGTTTGTTTTACAAAGAATATAAAGCCAACCAAAGAAAGTAGCAAAAGCAATTATTAAAGCAATATTGTTATTCAATGGACTTAAATATCTTTCTATTGAAAGTGGCACATGGAGAATAACAAAATACCAATATAGAGCAGATAGTAATCCAAACAATAAAGCTAGAAGAATATAAAAAGGCAGGATATAAAATCTTCTTTTTTTTATTCTTTCCTCTGTAATATTTTCGGCTAAACCAATTCTTGACCAATAACCACCATTTAATTGAAGAAAAAACTTTAAAAATATTCCGTAAATATTTATAAAAAACTTAGATAAAGCAAATAACGGTGAAATTATAAATCTTTGCATTACTGCTTTAAAAATTAAATTTGTTCAGTTATGGAAATCTGGCTTATATTATTAACTTTTTTTTCTCTATATTTCGTTAGGAAAAATACCATTGAGCTAAAAACAACTAAAAATCCTATTAATGATATTCGATAGAAAAGGTCATCAGACATATAAAAAAAAGCTTATCTTTTAAATTTGTTTCTCATCAAAAAAAAGAGGGTTTTATCCCTCTAAGTTTAGATCGATTGTCAATGTAAATTTTCCTTATTCAATTTTATAAATTAAATCTTAAATTATGTAGAGAAACTTATATAGAACTCATTTTTATATAAGTTATCTAAATCAAATTAAGTAGTCTTTTTTACCAATTGAATGTACCTGTTGTTAAATAAATATATTTGTCCTTGAAAAGCTCCTAAAAAATACTTTTTCTTGAAATAAAGATTGACAAGACATTCATAAAAAAAACTTTTATAAAACATTAACTTCTTTTATGAATATGTTTCTAACAAACAAGACTCGTTTAAAAATTAAGGATATTGTAAAGAGGATTTCATTAGATGAACCTGTCGCATTGGAAGAAAGAATTTATGTAGAAAAGTTTGCAAAACATAATTCAACTATATGGACATGGCTTAAGAAAGCTAATAGCTTGAGGAGATATGGCAAGCAAAAATCAGATGGAATAAATGGACTCATACAGAATCTTGGCCTTGATGGTTTAGAAACTGAAAATCATTTCGATCCCAAAAATGATGATCTTGCTGATTGGTTTAGTGGATCTCCTGATTGGGTGAGGAGGAGCTAATTGCCCTTATTTTAAAATGAATTCAAATTAATAATGAAAAAAGGGGACTTCCTCAACTTGTCTTGGAGCATAATCACAAATTCCGAATTGCATACATTCCATTTGAGCATCAGTTAGTTTTCTCTTAATTGATAACGTATCAAACAAACCACCAAATGCATGTTGAATTTTATTTTTAATTAGATTTCCGTAAGTCATAATTAACCTTCTTTTTAGAAATTATTTAGTATGAGTTATACACAAGAATCAAGAGTTGTAATACCTAAAATATAAACTATAAATTAATCAGTTTTAAATATTTCACTATATTCACAATCAGTATTTTTGCTCTAGGAAATTTCAATAAGCACCTCTATGTTGGACCAACTGATTGAGGGATAATTACATGAGTACGTTCAAAACGAAATACTTTAAAGACACAAAAAAGATCAACAACACTCTTTGGTTGGATAAATTAATTAATCAACTTGAAAAAAAATCAAAGGGAGTTTGATCATGAATACATTTAGAAATAAACAATTCAAAAATGAATTAGATCCAAAGTATGCCTTTTATGATTGTCTTCGTAGTTGCGAAATTAAGAGTAATACTGAAAAGTCTCTAGACGAATGCGTCGAAAATTGTGAACCTAGATTATTACCAGAGAATTTCGATGGTTAAAAATAGGAATTTAAACTCTATTCAATAACTATTTTGACCTTATAGAGTTTTTATATAGATTTAAGGAGGGTAATCTTATGACCAACCTCGCAATTGAGCTACTTCTTCTAATTATAATTTTAGTTAATTTTGGAGCGATCCTTACCGCTAAAATCTATTCACAATCACTAAAAGAAATTCAACTTAAGAGAATATTTTGTAGAGAATCTATAAGTAACCCATATTGTGTTTTTTGATAAATTAATTCCAAACTAATAGATCTCAAACTAGAGATCTAATATTAAAAGTTAAAGTCCGCAAAAACTAAAAATAAGGTGTATGTGGTACTTCTGTTTTTAATGAATCTCCGTAGTAACTTTCAGCTGACTTTACCAAGATCCAATAAATGAAATTTAGAAATGATTTTTCCATAGGAATATCTATACCCTTTCCTTATTCAAATCAGAATTTAAAATAAAAACATCGTAGAAAATACTTAACTGAAGAGATTTAGATTTTCTTAGTTAATTTGTGTTGCTTAGGTTTGTATGAAATGCTACTAAAGCTTGTCTTATCAACCGATTTGGTAATATTGCTTATTGATTCCTGTAATTTCAAAAGATATATTAAATGGATAATCTAAATATAAAAAATTTATGAGTACTCAAAAAAGTCAAAGCCATAAAAGACAAGAGCAAAATAATACAGAATGGTTAGATGAATTAATCAATAAAATTGAAAATATGAAAAATAAAATATCTAATACTTTTAACTAATTATTTCTTCTATCATTTATTCCGTATTGATAATGTAGTTAAGTACAAAAAAGTTGATTATGAAAAATTTTATACTAATAATAGTCTCTTTATCTTTCTTATCTTCTTGCAGTAATGACAAAGATTTTTTTCTCACTAAGGGGAACGCTTTGTTAAGTTGCGGAGGTAAATCTCGTATTATCGAAAATGATAAAGAAGAGATAATTAATACTGAAGTCAAGGATTTAAGAGATGGAATTGGTAAATACGTTGAATTTACAGTTGTTGAGACCGATAAAAAAGGAGGCAAATATAGAATTATTAATTGTTTCCCAAGTGAAGAACCACAAGATTCAATAATAAAAACTGTTAAAACAAATTATAAATTAAGTAATTAAAAGTTATTTAAAAATAATTAGCTTACTGTTAATCTGAGATTTTTGATGATTTGATTTTTTCCCATGCTTCTGATGCGGTGTCTGCATATTCGAAAAGATTTAGATGATCATCTTCAATTAATCCAAGATCAGCTAAATATTCAAAGTTAATTATCTTATCCCAATACTCTCTACCAAAAAGTATGATTGGGATTTTAGTTTTCATTCCTGTTTGACAAAGTGTCAATAGTTCAAATAATTCATCTAGTGTTCCAAAACCTCCAGGGAAAAATACAGCAGCTACTGATCGCATGACAAAATGGATTTTTCTTAATGCAAAATAATTAAACTTAAAGCAAAGACCTGGAGTTATAAAAGCATTTGGGATTTGTTCATTAGGGAGACTGATATTTAACCCTATAGATTTACAATTTGCTTCAAATGCACCTCTATTAGCAGCTTCCATAATTCCAGGCCCCCCACCTGTCACAATCACGTGAGAATTACAGTTTTTATTTTGATTACTAATTGAAGCAAGTTTAGAAAACTCCCTTGCGGATTGATAGTAATGACTCATTAAAAGCAAATTTTCTAATCTAGTTAAATTTCGTTTTAAAAGTATCGATTTAGGATTTTTTTTAATTAACTCTTCTATATTTTCAAGTCTCTTTTTTATATTTGATTCTTCTGTAATGCTTGCGCCTCCAAAAATAATTATTGTTGAAAGAATTTTATTTTCTTCAAGGATTAAATCTGGTTTAGTAATTTCAAGAAGCATTCTGACTCCACGCATTTCATTTCGGCTAAGTAAACCAATATCTTCGTGAGCCAATTTATAAGTATCAGAATTAATAATTAAATTCAGGTTTTTTAAATTATTACTCGGGGATATATTTTTTTTCATTTCAAAAAAGAGTTTTAACTTTTCTTTCTAAAGGATTAAAAAATACTCTTTTGATTTTGTTATTTTCGTAAATCCAATAAACAGGCGGACTTTTTCTTGCCTTAATTAAATTAATTTTGTCTAATTTTTGAGGGGTAAATTCTTTAGAAGGATCAAAAAATTTATCTCTTTTGGGTTGGTTTAAAACAATACTACCTTCTTTCCCTGAGATAGATCTGTGATAAGTTCCTAAAGGAATCTCTAATGCTCCCATAGATCTATTTAAATAAATCACATGATGAGGTTCATCCCAGGAAGGATTTATTAAAACAAATGTCCTTTCTCCAGTGATAACTAAATTGTGGTCAATTTGATGATTGTGAACGTAATATTGCTCATCTTTTAAATCATCTGGAGGAGATATAGCTTCCCCAGAATGGATCACAACATCAGAACCATTAGAACTATCTATGCCTGCATCAAAGAATGTGACTTTTGGAGTCTCTCTAAAAATATTTATTGGGAAGAATCTTAATTCCATAGTGCTAACCCCCTTTTAGAAAATTTATAAATACTAATAAAAATTTATTTACTTTTAAAAAACAGCTATTTAATTTTTTTTAATTGCAACAAACCAGGCAATCTTCTTGATTTGGATAATCTATACATTCTTTATTTAAAATTTCTTCTAAAAAATCTACTTTTTTTAAATAATCAAGATCTTTTAATTTTTTGTTTGGAACCGTGAACTGAGTTTGTAGTTTCATTTTCTATTCTCCTAATTAATACTGTTTTTTGAATCCATTCCAAGTTTGAGAAAACCTTAATCCCAGATAAGAAATTAAAATTGTCCAAAATATAATTTCTATACCTAAATTAGTCATTTGCTTGACCTCCTTTCTATCTGATTATTCTTTAGTACGGGTATTATGTAAAAATCAAGCGTAAGAATACCTAAAAGTTAAAGTTTTTAATCACAAAAAATCTTGCAATGGTTATTACTTGGATGTTCTGTACATTCATTATTCCAATAAGCTTCAATTTTCTTGAGCTTATTATCAAATGAAAGGTTTTTTTTATCCAAATTAATTTCTTGGATAGTAAATGTGTCATTTAGTGCCATAAGACTTACCCCTTGACTACAACTATGTTCTAATTCATTTGAATAGTAAATTTCAAGTTTTATGTGTGCGGTTAGAGGAACAAAATTGTACGGATTAAGGATTAAAAAAAAATCTCAAATTATGAATAATTGCAAGGAAAATATCTTCAAAAAATTTATTCCAACTTTAAAAAAATTTGTATAAATTTTGCTAGAAACTTTACTCTCTTAATACCTTCTTAGTGCTTGCTTTAGCTATCATTCATCTAATCTATCTGCATACTCTCTTAAAATCTCAGCCATCTTTTGAGGTGGAATTTCTTGTTGATATTCTCTACATAAATGAAAAAATTTATCTAAGAAATCTTTCATTGAGGAGGACATAAAAATCAGCGTTTCATTTTAAAAGTAAAGTATGCAAACCCACCAAGCAATAAAAGACTCACAACCCCATAAGTAATCGCTATGCCGTAAATGTAAGTCATTTATTTATAAAGACATAAGCAGAATATAAATAAACTAAGAAAACTCCAATAGCAATGAAACTTCCATAAATAAGAAAGTTCCAAAATCTATATAATTTAGGTTTTTTAAATTCTTTTTCTTCTTCTTTAGTAATCATTTATTTTCTTTTTCTTTTCTGGCAGCATTACCTTTTGCTCTTAATACCAAAGTTATCGTAAGGGTAGCGCTTAATATGACAGCATCAATTAATAGGTGCGGGGAAATATTCATCAGCTGAAAAGAGAAATAAGAAGAGTTATTATCTTTTCATAAATAAATCTATTAAACATTAAAAAAAGGGGTTTATCCCCCTAAGTTTAGATCGACTGTCAATCAGTGTCTATTTTAGCTTTTTAGTTTCTCTTAAAAAACAGTATTTTATTTAGCCAGAGCAAGAGAAGGCACCTGCAAGAAAATTTTTAAAAATAGGTGCTTGACCCAAGGCATACAAAAAGAAAGTTGATGATGCGAGAGTAATAGCTATTTTAGAAGCCCTGTTAACTTTCAAATTTGAGACTTTTGCAAATGCAGAATTCATTTGTTCCTTAATTTATTGATTCTATATTAGCTGCAAAAATTAAATATTCAGCATCAATATTTACCAAAGAATAATTTTATTGCTCCTTTTTCTCAGCTTGCATTTTTACTAGCTCAAATTCTTTTTTAGAAACTATTCTGATTTTGTATGCTGGATATCTTGTCTTCCACCATTTATTGATCGAAATAGCTACTCCTTCTGATTTTTGGGTACAAATATTGACCCATAGAATTTTAGTTTCAACTTCTTTGTAGAATTCCCAACTTGTAGGTGAAGCCATTAAAAATCGCAAATGAAAAAATTCAATAAATTATGGGAAATGGTCCATAAGCTAAAACTTTTTTTTTTTTATAAGAGGATTTAGTTGAAGATATAGAGTTTTCATTAAGTGGTAATAAAAAACTTTAAACAAAAGATTTACATCACTTTCGCCTTCTAGGAAAGTATTACTTTAATTTTATAACGAGTTTCAATTAAAAAATATCTCCACAAAGAAGGGGCCAAAAATTGACCCCTCTTGGTGAAACTCTTCCAAAGAAACACCATTAAAATCTTAATCTGAAAGTTGCAAAGTTAAACAAATTAACAAAATCAAGATTAATAATTTATGCGGCCTTTTTAAAAGGGTTCATATTCCTTAAAAAGTTATTACTTTTGCGGGTACTCATTTTTCTATATCTTTGATTTATATCCAGGATATACTTTCTAGCTTTCTTATCACTTTCAATTTTCTTTTTTCGAAGACGTAAAGCCCTTAAATCTTCTATGGACATGAGGCCATCATCTTTATTGAAATTTAAATGATCAAGTTGCATCAGTTTAAGAAATTAAGTTTCTTCTTTAAGTGCAAGATTAACAACCTTATCTTTATTTGCAATAGAGATAATTAACCAATTTAACTCCAATTAGTTATTCAATGTTGAGAAAGCTATGAATTTAAGTAATAAAAACTTTCTAAAATCAAGAAAAACTTTTGATTGAATTAGATGGAACTTCTACAGATACAAATGATTCTCCATAATGAGATTCAGCTGATCTTATTAGTAACAAGTAAAAGAAATTTACTAAAGCTTTCTCCACGAGGATTTAGTAACTAATTTAAATAATCTCATAATTTTTGTAATAGCAATATACAAATTCAATTTATCAAGCAATCAATATATTTATCTCATAAATCATAGTTGCATATTATTAATTGATAAATTTGCACTCTGAGGGTTTTGGCAGCGGACTAAATCCTCGTGGAGTATTGGACTTTAGCCCGCTCTATTTTTTTATCAAAAGAAAAATAGCACTGCAAGCTAACTAGATCATCAATTATTAATTTTGATTCTGAATAAACCTTTATTGGTTAATTGATGAAGAGTATCTGCGCATATGTTTGTGTTATTTATTGTATAAGTATGTTACGAGAATTTAGTTATATCAATAGATTCAGTATTTTTGCTCATTGATATTTTCATTCTTAGAATAATATTATTATTGCTGCCTAAATAAGGTTTGATTTTGAAAAGAATAATTAAATTTTTTATAACTCTTAAGAGAAGAATTGACATTCTCAATGCAGAGGCTGAATTAAAATTTATATTGGAAAATAAATAATGGGATTCCCACATTGCCCTATTTGTATAGTTCTAGCATTTGTTTCAGTTTCTATGGGAGTTACTCGTAGTTATATGTTCCACATTCTTTGTAGGGAGTTTCTGAGAGTAGAATCAAATTATAAATTGAAGTTTAGTTTCTATTAATTGTTGACATCTAAGTATAAATACTTTATAAATAGATTGTAGTGAATACTACAAAATCGTCCGATCTACCATCTGATAGACCGCAGTACGACTCAAGCCATAGGACGGGGACTTGAGCAAGTTCAGGAGCTGCATCATGGTAAACATGTATTTTAATGGAAAGTCATTTTTATATTGTAGAAAACAAGAAGAAAAGTTTATAAAGCTTACTTATAGGGGAACTACTTACTTGAAATAAGATTACTCATTTCTTTTTTAAATAATTTAAGAAATTTTTTGGAGTTTTTGTAACTCAGTATTTATTAATACGTTATAAGAAAAACTTATTGTAGAGATATTTTTTACCTATTTAAAAATTCATATATTCGTATATTTAGTAACGAGAAATTAATTTTAAAATTATTAATTTGTAATTAGATTTTTAAAAGGTTATGCAACCTATTTCCGAAGAACTTTATAAAAAAATAGTTGAGAGCTCTAAAAAATGAGTAAGTTACTAATTGCTTTATTAGCTTTAGATATAGGCGTTAGTCTTTCAAAGGTTTTTATTTTTACCTGAAAATCAAATTACTTAGTAAAAAAGAAGCAATTGTTTTCTAAAAAAGCAATATTCACTGGGTATTCTTTATTTGATTTATTTATTTTATAAAGTAAATAATTAAACCAACAAAGGAGCTAACAAAGAGAAGTAAGACCATTAAAAGGGCTATTAACTTTGCTAATCCCATAAAGATAAATCTGAATTTCCTGTAGATCTTTGCATCCAGTGAATTTTCCAAACATTGTTTACTTTTTTAAAAATTGAGGTAACTGTTGGCAAGTCTTCATTAGGTGTCCCTTTATAAGTAAATTTTGAACCTAGTGTAAAAATGCACATTCCTATATTTTCGCTTAAAAATTCGAATCGGTGAATTTTGGTTATTTCTGCCTTTTCTTGAACTATATCACCAGTAATCATTTGTTCGAATCCTTTTGCATCTATAGGATTACCACTTGGTCTTATGAATAAAAAATCTGGCGTCGCATTATCAACAAAAAATGAAGCCATTTTTTTTGGATTAGCAAACTCATTTAATAATGCAATAATTGTTTCTTTATCATTCATAAAAAATAAGGGATGTAACCCTTCTAGTTTAGATCTAATATTTAAATGTACATATCGAAATGGAATAATTTTAAAAAAAATTCGTTAGGATGATTTAAAAAATTTGATTTTAAGGTAAATCATGATCAATTCATTAAACAAATTATTGCCAGTTGGTAAAAAAGTCAAAAAATATTTGCCTTTCTTTATTGGATTTAAATTACTTACATTTACTGGCTTTCTTACTTTTTTAATGAATCGCTAATTAACATAACCCTAATAATAAAGTTTAACTAAATTAAAATCTTGTGAATAAAGAAGATCGAACTAAAAGATTTAAGTCTTTGTCAAGTATGCAAAGACAAGAACTGATATTAAAGAAGATGAAAGAGAGAGGCATAGAGGTGGGAAGTGGAATACCGAATAAAAAATACGATAGCAAAGAGATTTATGAATTAATTCATATTGCAAATTGCTTCCCAGAATTAAGAGCTAAAAAATAAAAAATATTTAGGTTTATTTATTAAAGTAATTTATTTTGGTTCCCTTATTGCAGTAATAATTAATCCCCCTATCAATGCGAGGTTCATAAGAACTGCTCTTTGATGGAAAGGGAATACATGGAAAATTATTGTTGTTGGGATAAGAAAAAGTAATAAAAAAACCGAACCAATTTTTTGATTCTCTCCAAAAATAAAAAATCCGGAACCTAATATCAGACATATAATCGACCCTACTAGAAGAATAGATGAAATTGGATCGGGAATACCTTTCGAAGAAATATATTCAACTGTTTTTCCAAAACCATATATTTTGCGTGGTACGTCTGAGATAAATATTGCCGAAATTAATACTCTTGAAAAAAAATCTAAAAAGGATTTGATACTTCGATTTTTTAAAAAAGAATTTTTCATAATCTAATTATAAGAAAAAAAATTTATTTGTTTAAAAATACTTAATTAGTAGTAAATACTTTTTAAAATTATATCAAAAAGATTAAAGCTGAATTAGTAGAAATCTTTTTAATTAATTTTAATCTTTTAAAGGTGATTAAAAGTTATTTATCAATTCTTTTTTTATATTTATGCAAAAATAAAATCTAACTTAAAATAAAATTATTTAAGAAGTTAATTTTAACTTCTTTCTTACTTTTTAGTTCTTTTTAAACTACATATCATTCAAAAAAAGAAAATACTAAATTTTTCGATTATTGACATTAACTAGAAAGAACAATTTTCAGAAATTCATTAGAAAAAATTTTAATATAGCTAAGAATTTCAAGCTTTTAGGAAAAGGTATTACTTAATATGGTAAAAATAAAACTAAAGTTTCTTTCGCTAATAAGGTAATTAATCAATATAAATATTCAAAGAAATTATTTATTGAAACTTTTGATCCAAATCAAATTTGTTTTTAGCAGGATATTTTATTGAGGTAGCAAATCTATGGAAATTTGAATCGATTTTCCATAACAAAAGCAAATAAAAAATAAATGAATATAAAAATATAAAAATATAAAAAAAGAAATGTACGAATTTATTAAAGATATTAATCTCGAATATAAATCTAAAAAAAAATCAAATTAACGATTTTTTGTAGAACATTAAAATCCTTTTTCTAAAATAATTGGTTTATTTGTCATTTTTGATTCATTTGTTTTAGATTGCGAAATAAAAAACAATAGAAATCCTAAAATAGATACAAAGCCAAAAATCGATA
>QCDN01000028.1 GCA_003280885.1 Prochlorococcus sp. AG-355-J04
GGATAGCTCAGTTGGTAGAGCAGGCGACTGAAAATCGCCGTGTCCCCAGTTCAAATCTGGGTCCTGGCACCTTTAATCCTAGTCTATGACTGGGATTATAATTTTTAAAGTGGTATGGAAGCGGTATGGAAGTATCGCTTCCTTTTTTGTGATAAAAATTAGTACTGAACTTCCATACTTTTAACTGCAAAAAATTGACTCAAGAATTAGCATAAAGAATTTCGCCAGTATGGAAGCGGTATGGAAGTGGTCATTTTAGAAAAGAAGATTTAAGTTATAACTACGATTTCAAGCATCAATTCTTGTTTAGACCCCGTTCAAATATGGGTCCTGGCAACTTTAAAACCTCTTCTATAAAGGGTTTATATTTTATACAAATGTAGAAACTAAATTTTTATTTTATTTCTAGAATTTAAAATTTTTATTTTTCCACTCTGCAGACTTGACTAATCACACCCAAAATTAGTTCATCTCCATTTGGATCTTGCCAATCAGCGAAATCATTGAAATTACTATTTACTTCATCTATAGAGACATCAACGTCTCTAAATGATTTTTCAAAACAATTTATATCCATTGTATAAAGAATATCCTTTGTAATTTGACTTTTTGTTTTGGGAATAAATTTACTCAATATTCTCACAGACCCGTCTTCATTCCTTTTAATACTTTGCCTATCCCATAACTGTTCTCCATATTCACTTTTAGGAACTCCAATCCATTCATGAGGCAAAGCATCTGATTTTTTTATTGAAATACAAAAGGAAACAATAATCGTAAGGACTAAATAAATGATACTTCTAAAAAATATTGAATTTACTTTATTCTTAGAATCAATCATGACTACTTATGGAATACAAAATCTTTTATTGGGAGGAAATATAAGATTAAAAATTTGTAAAAATTTTTATTGATTAGTATTTCTATTATAGATAGAATCAAATATTAAAATTAAGAATTTACTTCCAACAAATTTATTAAAAAAAAATGAATAAAATACAGAAATTTCTCTCAGTAGTTTTTTTCATTGCAATATTTGTTGTATTGATTTATTTAATCCAAAATTATGGAATTGAACCTCTCAGGAACAAAATAGAAAGTATGGGGATATGGGCTCCTTTTGGAATATTCATACTTAGAGGAGTAAGTATTATTTTACCTGCCCTTCCAAGTTCAGCTTATTCACTGCTAGCTGGTTCATTACTAGGATTTCAAAAAGGTTACATGACAATAATCTTTTCTGATATCGTTTTTTGCCAAGCTGCTTTCTTTATTGCAAGAAATTATGGTCGGGTTCCTGTACGTAATTTAGTGGGCCCGAAAGCAATGCAAAAGATTGAAAGTTTTAATCAGAACCAACTAGAAGAAAATTTCTTTCTTATGACTGGTTTACTAATGACAGGCCTTTTTGATTTTCTAAGCTACGCAATTGGTATTGGAGGTACTCGCTGGAAAATATTTACCCCAGCATTATTAATAAGTCTTCTAATCAGTGACTCTATACTTGTAGCAGTAGGAGCTGGAGTTAGCCAGGGAGCAGGATTATTTTTAGGAATTGCTCTATTGGGAATGTTCGCTTTAGCGACTATTTCAGGATTAGCAAAAAATAAAATGCCTAAATAACAAATAGTCTAAAATTCTGTATTAAAACAAGAGAGATATGACATTTTTGCAAACAAGAACTATATAAATAAGAATTCATGCAAGAATAGAAATCGATTAAATTTTTTAAAGTTCGTAGATGACTCCATTTAGACCAACTTCATATGATCGCCCTGGAGAACAAATATCAACCACACCTTCTGGATTAAAAGTAACTTCTGCAAAGAGATTAATGGTGGATTCAATGGTACGAATGATTCAAAAAGCAGAAAATCATTCTGCAGAAGATAAACTTGACGAAGAATATAACAACAATTAATCAATTTATCGATAAAAGTATAGGAGAGTGGAAATCCATAAGAAGCACTCATACGCTAGCTTTTCAGGAATTTGAAAACTCAACTAGTAAAATATACATAGAGCATATCAACCCGAAAAATAAAAAAGTTATTGATATTTTTAAAAATTACAAACTAAGTTTAAACCTAGAAAGTAGAGCCATTTCTATAAAATGGCAAGCTGTTAGTGATTGGGAAGATGATGACATGAGTGAGGGAGATGAAACAATTTTGATATTTTTACCCAAGGATGAAAATTCAGGAATTATTTTGCGAAATAAAGGCTATACAGAATCTTTTATTTCATCTTCAAATTATTTCATTGATGCACCAAATAATTTACACATTAAAACTTTTTACAAATCAACAGTTTCTGAAGAAAAGATTTCCTTTTTATCCACTCACATAAGATCCAGATTTTCTACTATTAGAAATCTTGAAAATAACTCAGTAATACAGACTTCCCATACTTCTGAAATAAGAAATTTAGCTAGTTTAAAAGATTAATTATCCTTTCAAATTGAAACTCTGTTTCAGAAATTAGAGAAGGAAGGAAGCCTTTTTTTCCCTGCATATTATTAACTGTAGAATTTAAATCAGAGATTGTTGCATCTCGCATTAATTCAATAACCCTTCTTGCATTTTTTAAAGGCACCCCAAGAGCAAGATAAGTATTTTTAAGATCCTTCAAACAACTTTTTTCTAAAACTGATTCGTCATTAGAAATTAAAAGATAAGCAACAATCCTTAGGATTATTTCTCCATCTCTTAAACAAACGGACATCTTGTTAGTTGTATTTAAAGAAATTTTTGAATTAACTGAATCTTGATTTTCACAAATCATTGCTGTTACAGCGTCTGCTGCAATTGCATGTGAATTACTTGTTATTGAAGTTATTGCATCTAATCTTGAGTTTGCACTATTAATAAATTCTTTTATATTGCTTAAATCATTTAATTTCTTATCAGTGGACAATAGTTGATTTTTCTTTGAAACTGACATTCCTGAAGTAAAATTTTTAAGTTCGATCTTAAGACTAATACAAAGCTAGTAAAAACAATACAATTTCAAACTTAACGCAACGCTTCTTAATTAATAACTTCATTCCAAAGTGATAGATGAAATAATTCAAATAAATAATTTTTTTCCGCTAATATAAAACTAAATTTTTTTAATAAAGTTTTGGATCAACAAGATTTAAAATTATCAAAGAAACTTATTTCCTCATATAAAAAGAGACTAGAAAAAGAAATTCTAGACAGAAGTATGAAATTAAAGATGCCTCAAAATAAATTTGAAGAAATAATTAATAACAATAATGAACTTATAAATTTAAAAAAAGCGTTAGAAGATCTAGAAACGGAATCTGATTCTCATAGTAAAGTCTGATTTTTGAAAAACCCTTCCAAAAGTGTCTCAAACCAACAATTTCCTTTTTAAGTCCCTAAACAATCAACAACTTCAAGCAGTAAAACATGTTTATGGACCACTATTAGTTGTAGCAGGTGCAGGTAGCGGAAAAACTAAGGCTCTTACTCACAGAATTGCAAACCTTATTCAGGGTAACTCTATAGATCCCTATAACATTCTCGCAGTCACTTTCACTAACAAAGCTGCTAAGGAAATGAAAGCAAGATTAGAGGTTCTTCTAGCCCAAGAATTAGCTTTTAATCAATTTGGTCAGCCTTGGACAACTCTCAAAGAAATTGATCAAAATCAATTAAGAACTAACATTCACCAAGAGAGGCTTCAGAACCTTTGGATCGGTACTTTCCATTCTTTATTTTCAAGACTTCTGAGATACGATATTGAAAAATATTCTGATCCAGAAGGCCTACAATGGACAAGGCAATTTTCAATTTACGATGAAACAGATTCTCAAACATTAGTAAAAGAAATTATTAGTCAAGATATGAATCTTGACCCAAAAAGATATGATCCCAAAAAGATTAAAAGATTAATAAGTAATGCTAAAAATCAATGCTTAACTTCTAATGATCTTTTAAAAAAAGCAGATAATAATTTTGATAAAACAGTTGCAGAAGCCTACAAGAGATATAGAATTTCGCTCTCAAAAAATAATTCTTTAGACTTTGACGATCTTCTACTTTTGCCTGTTTTCTTATTGAGGCAAAATGATATAGTCAGAGATTACTGGCACAAAAGATTTAAACATATTTTAGTGGACGAATATCAAGATACAAATAGAACACAATATGAACTTATAAAATTAATTACGGCTGGAAATACTGAACCAAAAAAATTCTTCAATTGGGAAGATCGGTCAATTTTTGTAGTTGGGGATGCTGATCAAAGTATTTATAGTTTCAGAGCAGCTGACTTCAGAATTTTAATTGGTTTTCAAGAAGATTTTAAAACTTCAATCAATGACGATACAAAATCATCTTTAATTAAATTAGAAGAAAATTACAGGTCATCTTCCAATATCCTTGATGCTGCAAACTCACTAATTGAAAACAACTCTGAAAGAATTGACAAAGTTTTAAAGGCTACTAAAGAAAAAGGGGAACTTTTAACTTTACTCAGCTGTGATGATGAAATTTCCGAGGCAGAAGCAATTACTAATAAAATAAAATCACTCAATAACTATAATCAAAATCCAATTTGGAAAAATTTTGCAATTTTATATCGAACCAGAGCTCAGTCGAGAGTATTAGAAGAATCTCTTGTAAGGTGGCGCATTCCTTATACAATTTTTGGAGGATTGCGTTTTTATGATAGAAGAGAAATTAAAGATGCAATAGCATATTTGAAAGTTCTGGTTAATTCTTCAGATAACGTTAGTCTTTTAAGAATCATAAATGTTCCTAGAAGAGGGATTGGTAAGACTACTATTCAAAAACTTAATGAACTATCTAATAGGTTAAATGTCCCATTATGGGAGATTCTTAATGATAAGCAAAGTCTTGAAGAAATAATAGGACGATCATCAAAAGGAATTAATAAATTTACTGAAATTATGAATGATCTACTGTGTTACCTAGAAAATTCAGGTCCCGCTCAACTACTACAACTTATATTAGAAAAAAGTGGTTATTTAAGTGACTTGCTCTCTAGTGGGACTGAAGAATCTGAAGATAGAAGAAATAATTTACAAGAACTAATTAATGCAGCCACTCAATATGAAGAAGAAACAGAAAATGGAGATGTAGAGGGATTTCTTTCTACAGCAGCCTTAACAACTGATAATGATACGAAGAAGAATAATCTTAACTCTGTAACTCTCATGACTCTGCATAATAGTAAAGGTTTAGAATTTCAAAATGTTTTTATCACTGGGCTAGAACAAGGTCTCTTCCCTAGCCATAGATCAATAGATACTCCCTCACTTCTTGAAGAGGAAAGAAGATTATGCTACGTAGGTATTACTAGAGCTAAAGAAAGAGTTTTCTTAAGTCATGCCAGAGAAAGAAGATTATGGGGTGGCATGCGTGAAGCAACAATTCCTTCAATATTTCTTTCAGAAATACCTGAAGAATTAATTGATGGCGAATTACCACAAACTGGAGGTGCTTCAATTAGAAGAGATTGGCATCTTGATCGTTTAACTAGAGTTGATCGAAACAATCCAAATGAATTTGTTAACAAACCAATAAATGCAGTAAGAAAATTATATTCAGGGCCAAGTAAAGGGAAAAGCTGGATAGTTGGAGATAAGCTAATTCACTCAAAATTTGGGAAAGGTGAAATTATACATATTTTTGGGAGTGGGGAAAAAATATCTTTAGCCGTAAAATTTGGTGATAAAGGAAGTAAAATTCTAGATCCCAGATTAGCTCCAATTCGTTATGTAAGTTAAAACTCATGAACGATATCTCTGATTACATCCAAGGGGAATTAATCAAAACTCCATTTAATCTATATAACCTTATTACTAAATACATAGAATCTAATAACAATACTAAAGTGGCTTTTGTTGGCGGTTATTTAAGAGATTTGTTAATTAGTAAATTCCACAAAAAATCGTTTTCTAAACCTGTAGATATTGATCTTGTTATTGAAGGATCCTCTATTTCTCTTGCAAAATTTATAAAAAAAAATATTGTAAATGTAGATTTATGTTTAATCAAGGAATTTAATTTATACAACACTGTAGAAATAAATATTAATGACTATAAAATTGATATTGCTTCTGCAAGAAAAGAAATTTATTCTGCTCCAGGCTTAAATCCAGTAGTTAATAATAGTACTATTGAAGAGGATCTTAAGAGGAGAGATTTCACTATAAATTCAATAGCCTTCGAGGTCTCGACAAGGAAAATCTATGATCTTTACGGAGGAATTTCTGATATAAAAAGTAAAAGATTGAACTTACTTCACAGTAATAGTATTTCAGATGATCCAAGTAGATTAATTAGATGTGCAAAATATGCTTCAAGGTTAGATTTCAATATTTCAAATAATTCCCTCAAACAATCTCAAGAAACAGTTAGACAATGGCCATGGAAAAGTTCAGAAACTCATCAGAAAATGATTTACCCTCCTGCACTAGGCATACGAATAAGGATGGAACTAGCTGAAATATGCAAACACGATAATTTGACTAATGTAATTTCGATAATTCATAAATGGGAAATTATCTCAATCTTAAATGAAAATATTAAAGTCGATAAAAGGTTTTTAAGAGGACTAAATTGGATTAAGAAGTTAAAGGGAAATCATATGCTTTACTTATTAAAAGATTCAGAAGATTTAAAAAAAGCATGTCAAAGATTTTTGGTAAATAATAGTGAGATAAAAATCTTGGAAGATTATTTAAATATCAAAAAGATATTAAATACAAACCAAAAAAATTTCAATCATTTTTCTTCATCAAATTGGACAGAATTTATTGAGGACAGAAACCTTAATGATGAGACAGTCAAATTATTAATTTGTGATGGAGGACCATACTGGCGTAAATTGTTTAAGTGGTTATTTATTTACAAATTCATAAAATCGAAAAAAGATGGAGAAACTTTAAAAAAGGAAGGATGGGACCCAGGGAAGGAGATGGGGAAGGAAATTAAAAGATTAAGATATTTGGAAATTGACAAATTAAATAGAAATTAATTACATTTTTACAACTTCTCCAACCTTGTACCATTTATCCTTTAAAACATTTTCATATTTACGATTGCAACTAATCAATAAGGGGCCACATGTTTGAGGATCTAATAATAATGATATTCTCTCGTTAAAAGTCTCTTGATCTAATGAATTTTCGTTTAAAAAATTAATTATCCTTTTTTGCTTATTTACTTTATGAATTTTGTCAAAAATTTCTTTATTAGATTCAAAGAAAGTACTTTTAACATCTTTTCTTATTAAATCAAATACTCCAGGATAAGCTTTAAATGCAAATAAATCTAATAAAACTTTTAGTTGCTCAAGATTATTGCTTTGCCTATATAAATTAGATGATTCAACCATTTCTTTAAGATGTCCAATAAATCCATATCCAGTAATGTCAGTCGCAGCATTGACTAATGATTCTTTAAATTGATTTTGAAAAAGATAAATTTCATCAATCAAATATTGCTGACTTTTTACTAAATTATTAATTACTTCGGAAGAACTACCTAGCATATTAATATTTTGCATTTGACCGGCAAAGTAAATCCCAACTCCCAGAGGTCTAGACATCATGAGAATATCTCCAATATTCATTCCAGATTTAAGCCATGGTTTTGCTCCATTTTTCAAAATGCCTTGGACAGTTAAAGAAATATCTATTCCTAATGAATAAGGCTTATTTACTAAACTTCTTGCCTCGAAAGTATGGCCTCCAAGTAATTCACCTCCATGATCCTCAACTGTTGATTTAATACTTTGAAGGGATTGAGAAAAGAGGTAACTCTGAAATTCCCTTTCAACTTTTGGTAATGATATTAAAGCCTGTGCAGATGAAAGTTTTGCGCCGCATGCCCACAAATCTGAGCAAGCATGCAAAGTAGTAATTTTTGCATTAAGCCAAGGATCACTTACCAAAGCAGGAAATCCATCTACACTTTGCAAGATAATATCTTTACCATTTTGATAAATCTCAACTGAATCTTCAGGAGATGAAGCAAAAGAATCTAAATTAGAATTTATTAATGATTTATTCAAAACAATCTGAGGAATTTTAGCTGCACAACCCCTGCAATCATTCAATGAAATATTTTTTCCACTACCTTTCATAATTAGCCTTTTTGATCTGAACTTTTTAATAAAGTTGAGATCAATTTTATGCTTTAAAATCCAAAAAATAAAAGAAGGGCCATAAACAAAATTGCGATAAATAGCAAAAGCCTTTGGATGATTGCTTGGAAATATATTTACTATTTGCAATCCGATCTTTTGAGGAAACCACTTTTTTAATGATCGCCCTTCTATATCCTTTTTTAGATTTTGTACTAATGTATTTACAACTTTTACTGCAAAAACTCCCGATGCTGGTCTTTTTGCTGAACCTACAACTGCACAATCACCGACAGCAAAGATTCCAGATAAACTTTTTATCTGCAAATTCTGATTTGTAATTATTCTGCCATAAGAATCCAAATCTAATGATTTTTTTTGTGCCCATAACGGAGATATATTTCCAGTACATAAAAGAATCTTGCCATAATCAAAATTAAGTTTTTCAACTAAATCAATATTGGAATTCCTTAAACTTTTCAGAATTTTATTATTAATTTTTCTTGAATCACATAATAGTTTTAAAGGTCTATATCCCCATCTTTTTCTCAAAGCATATGATACTTCAATTGCAGCAAGGCCACTCCCAACAATAACAAATGGAAGTTCATTAAATGCATCAAAAATGTCCTCTTTTAGTATTGAGTCATAAGCCCTTAAAAAAGGTTTAATTGAAAAAGCATTTCTATTTTTAACTAGTGATTCAAATTCTTTTGGAATTATTGTTTGACTTCCATAATTAAGCACCAACTTCGAATAATTAACTGAAGGTCTATTACTTAGAACAATTTTCTTTAAATTGAAATCAATATCCTTTACTTCTTCTTCTATAAAAGATACTTTTGCATTTTTTGCTAAAGATTTTATATCAATTAAACTCTCTTCTAAAGTGATTGATTTTGAAATCACCGATGGGAATATAGCCGAATAAACCAAATGAGAATCTCTAGATATAATTGAAACAGGAATTTCTGGCATTAATTTCGGAAACATTAACCATTTCTTCAATAAAGAAACATTTGAGTGTCCTCCTCCAATTAGTACCAGATGATTAAAAGTCATTTACATCACTATGAATAAAGAACATTTATTACCAATTGAGAAATCAAGATTAGGAGTGATTGGTGGAAGTGGATTTTATTCAATGGATCAAATAGAGTACTTAAGAGAACTAGAAATCAATACTCCCTATGGTAAACCTTCTGATTCAATAAAAGTATATAATCTCGGAAACCTAGAGATAGCATTTATTCCTAGACATGGCAGAACACATAGTTTAAATCCTTCTGAAATCCCTTATAAAGCTAATATTTGGGCTCTAAGATCAATAGGAGTAAGATGGATTATTGCTCCATCAGCAGTTGGTTCATTACAAGAACAGATAAGGCCACTTGATATAGTGGTTCCAGATCAATTTATAGACCGGACAAAAAATAGACCTGCAACCTTTTTTAACGAGGGAGCTGTTGCTCACGTAACTATGGGAGATCCCTTCTGCACAAACTTATCACGCATATTAAGTGAAATCGGAGAAAAAAATATTCCTGGCGGTAGACAATTGCATAGAGGGGGCACCTATCTAGCAATGGAAGGTCCCGCTTTCTCAACTAGAGCAGAATCTAATTTATATAGGAGTTGGGGATGTTCAATAATTGGAATGACGAACCACACAGAAGCAAGATTAGCTAAAGAAGCTGAAATAGCTTACTCCTCCTTATCTATGGTTACTGATTATGATTGCTGGCATCAAACTCATCAAGAAGTTTCTGTAGAAATGGTTTTGGATAATCTTAGATCAAATACTGAAGTGGCTAATAAAATAATATTTGAAGTAGCTAAATTAATAGAAAAAGAAAGACCAAAAAGCAAATCTCATTTTTCATTAAGAGATGGATTGATAACCCAAAAAGAAAATATCCCAAGCTCCACTAAAGAGAAACTAAGGATATTTACTGATTCTTATTAGGCTTTTTTGATATAAGTGATTATCAGGTTAAGGTAAGGGTTTATTAGCCTCCAGCTCCAACCCCTTGGTATGAACCATAGAAAAATATACCTAAAACGAAGATAACTGCAATTCCACCTGCTGTAGCAACAAGCCATAGAGGAAGAGTTCCTTCAGTCCATCTTCTTTCCCATGCAACTGCTGGTCTACCGTCGGGAAGTCTATCTGGAATTCTTCCATCAGGTCCTTTTAATTTACTCATAGTTTTAATTTAATTGAAAAAGTAACTGGAAAATAAAATTCCCAATACAAAGACTGATAGTAAGCCTAAATAAAGGCTTGTACGATTAAGTTCAACTGGAACTTTGTTAGGATTTTCGTTTACTTGCATGATAGTTAAATTTATCGGGCTACGAATTGCATAGCAGCAATGGAACCCAAAAAGAATACTGATGGAATAGCTAAAGCGTGAACTGCTAGCCAACGAACAGTAAAAATAGGATAAACGCGGACTTCCGCAGCCTGCATTGGAGCTTGAGAATTAGACATAGTTATTTTGTTCTTAAATCAAGTTGGGACTTCGCATCAAATCTTTGTGTTACAACAGGAGCTTTTGCTTCAGATGCCTGAAAATAACTATCCGGACGAGGAGTACCGAAAGCGTCGTAAGCCAAGCCTGTGTAGACGAATAAGAAGCCTGCTATAAAAATAGCTGGTAATGTTACTGCATGAATAATCCAGTACCTAATACTGGTGATTATTTCAAAAAATGGGCGTTCACCCGTTGAACCTGCGGCCATAATCACAAATGTTTACCATATGATCTTACAGTGTAAAATCATAAGTTCGCGAAGAAATTAACAGCTTGGTTACAGACAGTTGTTAAATTCATCCAAAATTAAGATTTTTTTTATTATTTTCTTAAATTATTATAGATTTAGCCATTCCATTTAAGAATGTAACCACGCTCGCCAAGTATGAACCCTTTTTGATTATCTAAAGACTCCTTATCAAGAAAAACTATTTTTATATAGTTAGTAGGCAATGCAGAAGCAAGAGGATCTGAATTCCAAGTTTCACCTTGATCTTTACTTACTATTAATGTGCCATTACCGCC
>QCDN01000029.1 GCA_003280885.1 Prochlorococcus sp. AG-355-J04
ATCAGCAAAAGATACTTTTGGTGTAATTGTAAGAGCAAGTACGCCTGCGATTGCTAATGCTTTTTTCATTAATATTTACCTGCTAATCCCATAATGACAAATCTGAATCTCCTGTAGATCTTTGCATCCAATGGATTTTCCAAATACCATCAATCTTTTTGAAGATGGAGGTGACAGTTGGCAGATCATCATTTGGTGTTCCTTTATAAGAGAATTTCGCCCCAAGTGTAAAAACACACATTGCTACATCAGAAGAGAGAAATTCAAACTTATGAATTTTTGTAATTTCCGCTTTTTCCTGAACCACATCGCCAGAACTCATCATTTCCTCGAATCCCTTTGCACTTATTGGATTCCCACTAGGCCTTATAAATAGAAAATCTGAAGTAGCGTTATTCACAAAAAATGAGCCCATTTTTTCTGGCGTAGCTAGCTCATACAACATTGACTCAATTGTTTCTCTATCAGTCATAAAAAAATATGTGCGTTAGTAATTAACCTACTTCGAAGATGTAAAGGGAAGATTAATTTATTTTGATTTCCTAAATAAAAAAGGAGCTAATTGCCCCTTATTTTATATCGACTGTCAATTATTAAGCCGTGGCTCTTTCTCTAGCTCTTTTAAATGCGTTTGTAGTACTTGCTTTTGAAGCATAAGGATAAGCCCTGTGATGAGCTTCCAGAGTATGTCCCATGCTCATAGAAACAGAACCAGAATCAATTCCTAAAACATGGGCTCTTAGTGAATAAGAGTGCCTAAAACTGTAAGCAACAATATTCATTCCCTGAGTTTCTTTCATCATCTTTTTAAGGCTTTTCCAGCTTTCTTTCCTTTGAAGATATGTATTGCAGGCTTCCCCATTTACTCGATCTGGTAAAGGTAAAGTATTAGTTTTGAACCTATTAATCAAGTTCCATTCCTGTTCTTTTCCTTCACTATCAATTAGGGGCAATGGTTCAACCCTTCTAGGTTCTGTAATTCCACCACCACTCTTTTTCCTGTATTCACACCACCAATAAAACTCTTTAGATGTTGGGTCTTTCTTTACCTTTAAATAACCAACTTCAATAGGTCTTAGTCCTAATTCAGCCATTAATCTAAATGCGTTTAACCATTTCTCAGCGGCTTCGGAATCTCTTTGAAAAGAACTATTAATTGGCAAAGTTTCTAAAAAATTTATGATTTGTTGGTCATCTTCAAAATGGTCGCCTTCATTATTGATTTTCTCTTGTGGTTTAGCTTCTCCAATATGAGGTTTTAAGTCTGTTGGTGGATTCCATATATCTGCAACACCTTCTCTAGTAACTGCATGAGTAAGGAATTGTTTTACTGCTCTAGCTCTCATTTGTCTGGTTCTACTACCAGCCGACCAATCTTTTACACACATATCAATTAGGTCAGCAGGGTTCATAGGTGGATTCTTACTAGCCATTAATTCAACAGCCATTTCACAAGCGGGTAAATATTGTTTATCAAAGGTGGCTTCTGTTGTTGCCTTACCAAAATTCATTTTCTGGTATTTAAAAGAATCCAAAATATTTTTCCAATCTTTGCCCTTCTTTGGTGCTTTTCCTTGAGCTAGTTCAGCAGCAGCTTTAAGACTATGACCTTCAGCAATAAATCTATAGATATTTCTAACTCTGGTGTAAGCATCTCCACTCTGTTTTTCTGTCCAATCAAAAGGAAGTATTACTGACTGACATTTCTTATCCTTGCCTCTAAGTCTTAGTTCAACCTTTTCTCTCTTTGATTTATTAACTGTTAATCCTTTTTCAGGTGCCAAATCTTTAACCAATTCTCTAAGAGTTAGTTCCCAGTTTTGTTTCGTTATTGTCATAAAGAGCCAACAAATCGCCAACAAATATATCCTAGTTTGACATGTCAAAGTCTGCAATACCCCGCAACTATTTAGTCATAGTCTGTAGACATAGTGCCCAACTGGGCTTGTTAAGTGCTTTGGGAGCACTAGGTCGCAGGTTCGAATCCTGTCGCCCCGACTCTAATAATCCAAGTCACAGACTGGGTTCCCAGCCTGTCTTTTTTATTTGTTGAAATATGACATATTGGTATTTATGTCATATTTATGTCATATGCCCGTCTTTGCTGAGTTATTCTCAGATATTCTTAGTTCTTCAATATATTTTTTCAAGGATAAACATCTTCAAAGATAGGTTGCTAATATTCACGGTGCGGTTATGCGAGGGGTTTGGTGCCGCTTTCCCCCTCTTTTTTTATGCAAGTAGTAAGCGTTTCGTTTAAAACAAAGTTCTAGTTTTTTCGTTTTTTTTCATTAACCTTCCACATTTTCTTGAACATATAATTTTTATGTTCATTGCAATACATTTAGCAGAAGTAATAATGCGTAAGTGTATATTAACTATACAGAATCCGTTCCAAAATTCTGTAGGTTTAAGGTCTTCCCTATCTTTCAACTCCTATTAATAGTTGAAAATAAAAACCTATTTACCACCACATACCGAGATTCAATTTTTTTGCATCTCTATTACATGCAAGCTCACACTCGTTTAACTCTTTGACTGAGAGAGCCTCAAGTATTCTTGCCATATCAATAGAAGATAGTTCTCCATTAACGTTCCACTTAAGTGTAGTTTTACGTTGAGGTGTGTTTTTTGTTTTTTTCATCATGACTTTTTAAGGTCGGGATAATTAAATAGCATGATTATTTAAAATTCTCAAATATTTATTGAGTAAAAGAGTATAAATTACCAAAAAAATGTGAAGTTTTTATAAGTTAAAGAATTAAATTTATTTATCAAGAATCTAGAAATTCAATTAGCCGTGCAAGTAGTAAGCGTCTCATTTATGGATCAAGCTTTGTTGTTAGTTGGCAAAAAGTAGCATTATTTTTTTTGAGACATTTTTTGTATTTTGCCTGTAAAACTTTTTGTGCTTCTGTCTTAATGCAAAGATCCAAGTAATTTTTTGCAAATTGGGTCATCCCAATTTCGCTATATTCTGCATATTTCAAACCTGGTCTTTTGCATTGAGAGACTATTTGTTCGTATGTGGGTTCTTTTTGAAAAAGATTTGCTTCAACAGCAGTAGGAAAAGCGAGAGCAGCTAGTAGTGGGAGTAGTAAGCGTTTCATTCTTTTGTGCATGCTATTTCCCAAGTCTCTTTCAAGATAGGATTATATATTCATAATCTAAATCTCTAAAAAATAATTACCCTGAGAATCCCATTTTCTGTTCTGCTGCCATTAATGAACCAACAAGCTTATGCTCAGCAACTTTTTCATCGTCAGTCATAACTGGCTTGATATCAAAATCTATATCAAACTTAACTTTCCAAGGAGCGAAGTGTTCTGTCATTTTTATACCTGCTGAAGCCTGGACAATAATATAAACATTATTTGAGTAAGAGGCATGATACCTCCCCAAAACTTTAAATCCTTCAAACTCATCATTCAAAGTTCCATCTTCAACAACCTTTAAAAAAAGATCATAAGCTGCGCCCATAAGAGCAACATTTTTAAAAGTTGCAGTTACAAAATAAGTATTCATTTAATTAATAAATCTAAAATTATTTCTAGGATATATAATTTAAAATTGAGTTAAGGATCTTGAATTGAATACTTGGACTATGGAACTTTTAAAATCGACTGTCAATCGTATTTAATGTAGCGGTGCAAGTAGTAAGCGTTTCATTTAAAAATTACACCCATCTGCTATGGCTTTTGAAATATCTTCTTTAAATTCTTGAGAATTTAAATCAAACTTTGCCGCACGACTTATACTGCTGTATGGGCTCCACTGAACTGTTAAAAAACTTTTTTCTTTCAGTTTTTGAGCAAATTCTTTAGGTCTTGGATGAAAAAAAGCTTGGCTATCTGTTGACTTATTCCAGTTGTAGAAAGATGCTTTATCTTTATCCCATCTAACGCCAACTCTTGTATTGTCGGCGTTATAGGTTGGAGTTGTAAAAAAGATTTGTGGATAACTATTGTTACATCTAACCCAAAGATTAATCGTATCTCTTCCTCCTATTGAGTCTTGGACTTGGGTTTCACTCTCAATATAAAATCTTATTTTTGTTTCATCTGTCATCAAATCTGTATCTACTGTATAAAACTTTGATTTAACAGCAGTAGGAAAAGCAAGTGCAGCTATTAGTGGGAGTAGTAAGCGTTTCATTTATCTCTGAATATTCACTCCTTTAGGTATTGGGAAATATTCGCATTTATCATTATATTTCGTCCCATCATATTCAGATAGGTAAGACATATCATCCAAATTTAAAACTTCAATACTACCTGATCCGTATTTATCGTTATTCTCCTCATAACCTTGAGATTTAAATATCATCTTATTTCCCTCTCTTATGCCCTGATATTTGTATGTAACCCTTCCACTTTTAGACTTTTCCTCATAAAAAGGTTTAAATGTGTCTGTATATCTCTCATAATCATAAATCTGACCTGTTTTGTTATCAAATATCCAAGTCCATCCATAAATGTCTGATATTTCTTTTTGCTTTTTGTAAAGATTTTTTTGGAGGTATTTATCTTTTAAATCCTTGAAAAATTTTTCATCGCCACAAACAATTCCTTTGATTTCATTTTTTGGATTCATGAATCCCATATTTGATAATGAGATAGAAATTAAAAGGGGAGGAAGTAGTAAGCGTTTCATTTAAGCTTTCCTTATTTTGTAAAAATTTTTATTTATTTTGATATATTAATTCTGGGTTATAAGAATGAACAAATAACATTGGCTCTTCATTATCTACATCAGTAACTATGTGAAATTTATTATCATCATAATTTACTGCTATTCCTCCAGCCCAATTCATGTAGGGGATTTTATATTGATTAATAATTGTATTTGAATCCCAATCATAAATATAGATTTCCCTATTTAAACCACTCAATATCCAGATTTTTTTATTTAATACATCATAATCAAGCCCACTAATATCAAAACTATTTAATTGATTTTCATAGTTGGAGAACTTTTCAATTTTTCTAAAACTAAGTATTTTATTTAATTCACCGTTAATTTTTATTAGCATTGCTGGAAAATCTTGTTTTGCAACAATATATGTTTCCTCTTCTGGTAAAAAAGTTATTGCCTCTAGTCCATGACTTTTATTTAAGGTCTGCAATTTAAAGAATTTTTTTATAAGTGAAAAATTCTTCATTTCACTTAATAAGTAGTTTTTATGTTTTCCGCTATCCAATTCAATAGTAACTACTTTAGGATATTGAGATTCTATTACAGCTACTAAAAGATTACGTTTTTTATTCAAGGTAATACCTTCACTTTCATCGAGAGGAGAATTAATTGTTTTTTTTCGATTTATATCTCCTTTAAGATCTAAATTAAACAATTTGGAAGTGTCGTCACTAACCGTCCAAAGAGACTTTTTATCTACATCAAAAACTAAACCTGAAGGTTCATCAAATTCTAAGTCAACATTGGCTATTGCTCTTTGACTAATAAAATTAATATGAGGAGTATCTAATCTATCTTTGATTTGTATATTTGCATTAACAGCAGTAGGTAAAGCGAGGGCTGCTAGTAGTGGGAGTAGTAAGCGTTTCATTTTTTTATTGGACATTCAATTATTCCAAGATAAGGTTTTGATACAAAACCATCAGGGATATATCTTCCACAAAATTCACTATATTTAACACCAAAAATAACTCCACCAATAATTAAAACAATAAAAGCGATTGATTTGAAATTATCTTTATTTTCTTCTTCTGCGAAAAAAGTAGGACTTCCACAATGCGGACAGCTTTTAGCTTTGTCTGAAATCTCTTTGCCACATTCTCTGCATTTAATTAATGCCATAAAAAGGAGCTATTGCCCCTTATTGTAGATTGACTGTCAATCGTATTTAATATAGCGGTGCAATTAGTAAGCGTTTCAATTTTTATTGATAACTAATCCATAGATACATAAAAGAGGATTCACTATCAAAACAATCCAGAAAGGAGGAGGGGGTCCTCCATCAACAATTGTCCCAGCGTTAAAAGTATTAAATAGAGCTACTGCCAAAAAACAAAACATCAAAGCTAATTCACCTGATAAAACTTTTCTTAAGGAGGCTTTATCTTTAATGGAACTACAAATAATCAATAAAAAACCTATTCCTAAATTACTAGCAGCTACAACATCTGCAGTACCTCTAACAAGAAGCAATGTTTCACTTGAAGCGTTGCCTGCAATAGTTTCCACTGAAAAAATTAATAGAGAAATAATTAACAACCCCAACAGGATATGAAGCGCTCCAGTAGTTTTTAAAATATTTTTTAACTTCATAAAAAAAGGAGCTTATTTCCCCCTTATTGTAGATCGACTGTCAATCAAGCTACAGTTCTTGCTCTTGCAAGTTTAAATGCGTTAGTTGTTGTTGACTCTTTTGAGTATGGATAATTTCTATGATGAGCTTCTATTGAGTGACCCATACTTAAAGATGCACTTCCAGAATCAATAAGTTTTAAATGGCAACGAAGGGCATAATAATGCCTAAATGAATAGCAAGTAATATTAGTCCCCTGGAGTCTTTTCATATCTGCTTTTAGTTGTATCCAACTTTCTCTACGTTTTAGATAAGTACCCGCAGCTTCTCCTGTAACTCTCTCTGGTAAAGGTAATAAATTGTTTTTAAATCTTTCCATCAAATTCCATTTGACCTCATTCCCATCTCTATCAATAAGTGGCAAAGGTTCTATTCTTCTTGGCTGAGTAGCACCATTACCAGACTTCTTTATAAAGGTGCAATGCCAATAATGTTCTTTATTTATTGGGTCAAATAATATCTGTAAAAAGTTGATTTCTATTGGCCTTAAACCTAATTCAGCCATCAGGCAAAAACAATTAAACCATCTATTTGCAGCATCAGCATCTTTCTTCGCTTCGCTATCAGTTGGTAATGTTTTCAGGAAATCTAATATCTGAATATCACTTTCAAAAGCACCAGCTTTCTGGATTTGAATTTCTCCTTTTTTAGCCTTTCCAATATGAGAACTTAGATCAGTTGGAGGTGTCCAAACATCTGCAATTCCCTCTCTAATAACTGCATGATCTAGGAACTGTTTAATAGCTCTAACCCTATGCTTACGAGAAACACTTTCTGGTTTCCAATCTTTTACACAGATATCTATTAAATCAGCAGGGTTAGTTGGTGGGTTCTTTTTACTCATCACCTCAACAACCATTTCACATGGTGGTAAATATTGTTTATTGAAAGTTGCTTCTGTAATGGCAGTACCGAAATTAATCTTCTGATCTTTAAAACTATCTAATATATGTACCCAATCCTTTCCCTTCTTGGGTGCTTTACCTTGAGCCAATTCAGCAGCAGCTCTTAGGTTATGACCCTCTCCCAAAAACTTATAGATATTTCTAATTCTTGTATAAGCATCTTCCCAAGTATCCTCTTGCCATTTGAATGGAATGGTTACTGTTTTATTTGTTGTAGAAGTTCTATACCTGAGTTCAACATTACCTTGCTTATTTTTTCTTACTGTTAAACCAGAATTTTTTTGAATATTTTTAACACTTTTTTGAAACTGAGTTTCCCAAGCTTGTAACATTTGCCGTCAAATTGCCGTCAAATATATCCTAGTTTGTCTGGACAAGGCCTGCAATACTAAGCAAGAAATAAGTTATAGCTTGAAAACATAGTGCCTCACTGCCCTTGTCCAGTGCTTTGGGAGCACTAGGTCGCAGGTTCGAATCCTGTCGCCCCGATCAGTTATAGCAGTAAGTCTGAGCCAATACATAATTCACTCAAATTATTGCTTCACGCAAAACTCACGCAAAAGCAATAATAATTAAAAATTTACCTAATTTTTCAAATAAAGGATATAAAGAGCTAAACTTGCATAAAATATTTATGGAACTCAAGATTTAAATAAATGAGTATAAAAAAGCAACTTCATAGAAAGGTTTTAGAAATTTTATTTAAAAAAAATATACTTAAAAGTGGAAAAATAATATTGAAGGATAGAGCTGTGAAATTTAGAAATATAAGGGAATCTAATATTCTTTTGGATATATTCTTAAATTCGTTAGATGCCTTCGAGCCAGAATTAACTACATTTTTGGTTAAAAAAAATACAGAATATAAATACATAATTGATGCAGGTTCAAATACAGGAATATTATCTGCTTGTGCAGAAATTGGTTTCCCTGACGCTTCAATATTATCAATAGAACCTGTAAAGATGAATTATGAATATATTCTTGAGTTTAAAAAGATAAATAATTTTAAATTTAAAGTTATCAATTGTTGTTTAGGGAATACTTGTGGAAATGCAAAGATGTATATTCCTCATGGATCTGGATCATCGAAGATTAGCGCAACCGCATCATTGATAAATTCATTTAAGGGCACAAATCATATTTATAATAATTTGGAATTTCGTGAAGAAAATGTAAAAATGCACAAACTTGACTTTATTTTGGATAATAATTTTAATGAGAAATTTTATGTTAACGGTAATACACTTATTAAATTAGATTGTGAGGGAGCTGAATTAGACATTATCAAATCATCTAAAGCTTTAGATAAAAACAATATAGATTTCATCATTGAAATAATGATTGGAGACAAAGATAAACAAGTTATTTTTGATTTACTTATAGAAAAAGGTTTTGATGCCTACTTAATGACACCAGCTTCTTTGATAAAAGAAGATAGGCCTTTGACTTTACCAAACAAATCAATAACAAATAGAACTATTTGGAGGAATCATTACTTTACTAAAAAATCCATAGCAGAGGTAAAAGAAATTTCCATCAATACTTATGGTAACTGGATTTAAAATTATTCTCTTTTATTAATGGCTATAGATATTTAAAACAAATTTAATATTTAATATAACTCGGCGCTTTGGGAGCACTAGGTCGCAGGTTCAAATCCTGTCGCCCCGATCAGTCATACCAATGGATTATAAATATTTAAGTTAGTCTTAAGTTGAGAAAGGGGAGCTCTTGGGGGAGCTCATAGGATGTACTTTGATGTATCAGTGCCTTGTAACAACCCAAAGGTCACAGATAAAGAGTTAGTAAGAAGCTATACCTCCCAATCAATGTCGTAATCTTCATCAATATCTTTTTCCCAAACCCTTGCAAGTTCTCTTAATAGAGTTTTTACTTCCATATCTGTAGCTCCAGATTCATCCTGGAACTTGTTACAAATGACTTTAATTTCGTCATAAGTTTGTTCTAGTAAAATTGTTTTTTGATCTAAATTCGCCATTTAATTTTTATCTATTACTTCTCCGCCATACTCTCTCGCTATTACATCTAAACACATAAGAATATCCCTATTTTTTAAAAGATCCGTTTCACTTAAATACCTAAGAAGAGTTCTTATTTGATCAATAGTGTTTTCTTGCAATTCCTTCATTAGTAATTAATTGTCACCTGCCAATAAGGATAGCAACCATAAGATTATTCTCTAATTAATTGTAGTTTTTTAGAATTTATTTTTAGAGAAAGCTTTTCAAGGATTAAAATCTTTACATTTTGATCTTTCGTTTTCATAATCTTTGATAACAGTATCCCATTCTGATAAATCGGCTTCTTTTCCAGAAATATACAAATACATTTGTTTCGAAAAGTTTACTGATTCAATCCAACTATTGAATGAAGCATTGCAAAAAATTATACTTCCAAATTTTTCATAGTCCGTATAATCTCTTTTTGCAGCAAATTCTGCATTTGCCCGTTTCTTATCTAATCCTTTATATTTCAAATCTTCAATACTAGGTTTAAAAAAAAGTAAGGATGGTTTCTTCTGTACATTTAGATATAAAAGAAGGCATACACAAATAAGAACAACAGCGAATACTCTGATTAACCAAGTTTTAGTTTTTTCCATTTAAAAAAGCGGTGCAACATCACCAATTAATAAGTACTAATTGTTTCTATTGAACTTATAGTTTTTTTTATTATTGGGTCTGTTTCTTTTCTCAGCCTCATTAACCCTTATCTCTCTCCCCATCCATTCAACATCTTGAAGATCATCAATAGCTTTTTTTTCAGAATTATGATCATTTAAATCCACGAAAGCGAAACCTCTTTTTCTTCCTGTTTCTCTATCAAGAGGTAAATAACATTTTTTAACTACGCCATAATTACTAAAAAGTTGTTCAAGATCTTCGACCTCAGTTTCCCAAGATAAATTTCCAATAAAAATAGTCATTTCTTTAATTTTTTTTATGAAGGTATAAATAGTTGCTTTGGACTAGTGAAATTAT
>QCDN01000030.1 GCA_003280885.1 Prochlorococcus sp. AG-355-J04
TAGTAGTCAAGGGGTCAGTGATGAATTAACCTCAGAAAGAGACTTCAAAACTTTTAAGGGTTTTCCAGTTAATGTTGAGTTAAACCAAAAGAATTCAAAAATAAAATTCCTGAATGGTTTACTTTATGAAAAGTCTAATGATTATTTAGCCATTAACATTAAAGGTAGGATAAAGAAAATCCCTTTCGATGAAGTATTAAAAATTAGTCTTTGTACCTTAAAAGATTAATTATTTTCAACCATTATTCAATTTTCCCATCATAGATGGCATTAGTAATTCTCCCAGGTTTAAACAATCTTATTGAAGATATTAGTGAGGAAAAAAAGTTACCTCCTAATATCGTAGAAGCAGCCTTGCGCGAAGCTTTGTTAAAGGGATACGAAAAATATAGAAGAACTTTTTACATTGGAGTGAATGAAGATCCATTCGATGAAGAATACTTTAGTAATTTTGATGTTGGACTAGATTTAGATGAAGAAGGTTACAGAATTTTATCTAGTAAAATAATTGTTGAAGAAGTTGAAAGCGAAGATCATCAAATATCTTTAGTAGAGGTTAAACAAGTTGCTGATGATGCTCAAATAGGTGACACAGTTGTATTGGACGTCACTCCTGAAAAAGAGGATTTTGGGAGAATGGCTGCTTCAACAACGAAGCAAGTTTTAGCACAAAAATTAAGGGATCAACAACGAAAAATGATCCAAGAAGAATTTGCAGATTTGGAGGATCCTGTTTTAACTGCAAGAGTAATAAGATTTGAAAGACAGTCTGTAATTATGGGAGTTAGTTCGGGTATTGGCAGACCTGAAGTAGAGGCCGAACTTCCAAAAAGAGATCAATTACCAAATGATAATTATAGAGCTAATGCAACTTTCAAAGTATTCTTAAAAGAGGTTAGCGAAATAGCCAGAAAAGGACCTCAACTTTTTGTAAGCAGAGCAAACGCTGGATTAGTCGTTTATTTATTTGAAAATGAAGTGCCGGAAATCCAAGAAGGCACAATAAAAATTGTTGCAGTTTCAAGAGAAGCGAATCCCCCTTCAAGAGCTGTTGGGCCAAGAACAAAAGTAGCTGTTGATAGCGTCGAACAAGAAGTTGATCCTGTAGGTGCTTGTATTGGAGCAAGAGGGGCGAGAATCCAACAAGTAGTTAATGAATTAAGAGGAGAAAAAATTGATGTTATTAAATGGTCATCTGACCCTATACAGTATATTTTAAACTCTTTAAGTCCTGCGAAAGGTTTTTACTGATCTATTAGCTTGTGTTCCAGTAACTATTTGACCTGAATCAGTTTCACTTTTACCAACTTTCCAGCTAGCATCAGCAATATTTTGTTTGGCGCCATTTTTATTTGGACCACATGGTCTACATTTACCATTACCTTTTTTGCCTGTGGCACCAGTTTTACTTCTTAGCTCTCTCACTCTCTGAGAAATCTCTCTACTACTTAAATCTGGGTCTCCCCTTCTAGCTAAAGAAGCTGCACTGGTATTTTGTTTAGTTGCTGATTTACCATGCTTGGATTGAGCTTCTCTTCTAGCCAAAACAATATCTCTACTTGTATTAGTAATAGGCTTTCTCTTCTGCTTAATTCTTCTTTTAACGTTTGGTTTTGATGTTTGAATTTCTGTATTATGTGAGCTTTGAACTTCCTGATTTTTGCTTAGGGAAGTTTTAACTATGTTTACAGGACTTTCTTTTTTAACATCAGTACGAGTTCTATCGGATGAAGTTATTGCTGATTTCCCATGAGTAGACATTGCTTTTCTTCTCTCTATTACTAACTCTTTACTAGATAAAGTTGTTGAAGAAGACTTTCTACTTACCTGGGTTTTTGGGATATGTTTTGTAACTGGTTTAGTAATATTTTGATTATTTGAAGAAGACTGAGTACCAGAAATCTGTATATCTTGAGAAGATCGAACTCTATCTTTAGTAGTCGAAGAATAAGCAGCAGCTTTTTTACCGCTATCACTCATCGCCTTTCTTCTTTCTAATGCAATCTCTCTACTGGTTTTTTTTGACATAATCTTCAAATGTGAAACTCTTTTGAAAAAAATTTCTCCAAAAATATTTTTTGGAGAAAGATATTTACTACATAAAAGTAGATTTAACGTCCTTGGAAAACTACAAAAGCTGTTCCTTGGCTTTGAGTGTAAGCATCGTATCCGATGATTCTTACATGATGATCAGGGTATGCTCTATGACATGCCTCTAATTCACTTACAACCAAGTTAAGGTCTTTTTCCCCAAAGAATGGGAGCTTCCAATAAGACCAATAAGTTTGCATACTCCCACTAGGATGAACATGCTCAATAACAGGACTCCAGCCTTGAGCAATTATGTATGCAATTTGATCGTATATTTCCTCCTGGGTCATCGGTGGTAAGAAACCGAATGTTTCCAGGGTTGCAACTGTTTGATAGTCGCCTACTGTGCTCTGGAAAGGCATAATTAATTTAAATGTGAATGAAATTACTCGTAATAGAACGAGATTTGTAGAAGTTTGAGGAGAAGAATCTCCTCAATTTTGAAATCTGGTTTAACCTTGAACGTCTAGTTTGTCGACGGTATCAAATTCAAACTTAATTTCCTTCCAAGTTTCAAGAGCGATAGCTAATTCAGGACTGTGTTTAGCAGCTTCCATAAGAATGTCTCTACTCTCTTTTTCGATTTCGCGACCAGCATTACGTGCTTTTACGCAAGCTTCTAAAGCAACTCTGTTGGCTGCAGCTCCAGCAGCTGAACCCCATGGATGACCATGTGTTCCTCCACCAAACTGAAGACAAGAATCATCTCCAAAAATCGCTAGGAGTGCAGGCATGTGCCATACGTGAATACCACCTGATGCGACAGCAAATACTCCTGGCATTGAACCCCAATCTTGATCAAAGAAGTTACCTCTTGATCTATCTTCGGGAACAAATGACTCTCTTAAGTTGTCAATGTAACCAAGAGTTGTTTGACGATCACCTTCTAGTTTTCCAACAACAGTTCCAGTATGTAGTTGATCGCCTCCGGAGAGTCTCAAACATTTTGCTAGAACCCTGAAATGGATACCGTGTTTTGGATGTCTATCAATAACAGCATGCATCGCTCTATGAATATGTAGAAGCATGCCATTTTTACGACACCAGTTTGCTAATCCAGTATTTGCAGTGAAACCGCCAGTTATATAATCATGCATGATGATTGGCATATCTAGCTCTTTTGCAAATTCAGCTCTTTCGTAAAGTTCTTCAGGAGTGTTGGCAGTACAGTTTAGGTAGTGACCCTTAACTTCGCCAGTTTCCTGCTGAGCAAGCTTAACTGCTTCTGCAACAAACTCAAATCTTTCTCTCCAACGTTGGAATGGCTGAGAGTTTATATTCTCGTCATCCTTCGTTAAATCGAGACCACCTCTAAGGCACTCATATACAACTCGACCATAGTTTTTACCAGATAATCCTAATTTAGGTTTAATGGTACAACCAAGTAGAGGTCTTCCATATTTGTTTAAACGATCTCTTTCAACTACGATTCCATTTGGTGGACCACCGCAAGTTTTGATGAAAGCGATTGGGAATCTAATATCTTCTAGACGTAGGTGTCTTAGAGCTTTAAATCCAAAAACGTTTCCTACAAGAGATGTTAATACGTTTGTAATAGAACCTTCTTCAAAAAGATCTAAAGGATATGCAATAAAAGCATAAAAAGCTTCAGGATCTCCAGGGACGTCTTCGATTCGATAACAACGTCCTTTATAAAATTCTAAGTCAGTAAGTAACTCGGACCAAACTGTTGACCAAGTACCTGTTGAAGATTCAGCGGCAACAGCAGCTGCAACTTCTTCTCTTGGGACACCTTCCTGACCTGTACATTTGAAACAGGCTAGTAAATCGGTGTCTAGGGGTACATATTCTGGAGTCCAGTAGGTATCTCTGTACTCCTTTACCCCTGCGTCATACTTCTTACTCATAAGGATAAATTTAGGTCTGTGTAGGGAAAATAATTATTGTGCAAGATTAATAAATCTTGCTTTACTTAATTAGTCCTTTTGACCAAGAAATTCACCGTTACCAAGAGCAGGTTCAACTTCTCTATGAGGACGAGCAATAATGTGAGCTGCAACTAAACCGTCACCAACTCTTTCACAAGCATCAGCACCAGCTCTTACAGCTGCGTTAACTGCTCCTGTTTCTCCTCTAACTAATACTGTGACATAACCGCCACCTACGAATTCACGACCAATAAGGCGAACTTCTGCAGCCTTTGTCATTGCGTCAGCTGCTTCGATTGCAGGTACAAGTCCGCGTGTCTCGATCATGCCGAGAGCGATACCCATTGTTTCTGTAGCCATTGTCTACTAATTACTAAATGTGGAATGTTCAATCCGAAGAATGCTTCATTAAGTACTTATAAGTCAAGCGTTTTCGATAAAATCTCCATTAATGTTTTTTCTATCATTCATAAGTTAAACTTATCACCCTTGGTACTATTGATATGTCAATACTTATGCAAATTAGTTAGTGCATCAAAACATACTGTTGTGTTAAGAAAAAATTTACATTATGTTATTTCCGTACGAGACAGGCCCTGTCTACACAGGTGTGGAATGTTCAACCTTTCCTGTCTCCGTATCTAGCTTTGAAGTAAGATAATATCCTCAATAAATTTATTTATTATTTTGAACCATCCAGTCCTTACTATTGCGAGTGGCAACAAAACTAAAGTTTCTGAAATTTCGGCAATGCTGGATGTTTTGTCTTTAAGGGTTCAGAAGCAACCAGAATATTTAAATGTCGAAGAGACTGGAAACACATATTTTGAGAATGCACTTTTAAAAGCAAAAGCAGCTGCTTTAGAGACAAAAACTTGGGCATTAGCTGACGATTCGGGACTTGAAGTAGATGTTTTAGATGGTCGACCAGGCATATATTCTGCTCGATATGCCAAAAACAACTCTGAAAAAATTAAAAAATTAATTAATGAACTTTCTGATAGTCCTTACAGGAGTGCGAGATTTATAAGTTGTATGGTCTTATGTGATCCCTCAGGAAACTTAGTGAAGGATTCAACTGGAATATGCTGGGGAGAAATTCTTAAGACTCCAAAATATCCAAATGGGGAGTTCGAATCTGTTTTTTGGGTAAAAGAAGCTAACTGTGTTTACGGTGAGCTATCACAATCACAACTAAGTAAGTTAGGAAGCAGGGGTAAAGCCGCCAGAATTATGTCACCTTACCTCAAAAAAGAAATTGGTTTAAATTAAAAAATTCTCAATAATTTGAAATTTCATCAATTGCTCTTATAGCAGCAGCTGCTGCTTCTTCTACATCTCCTTCTTTCCCAGCGAGAGTTAATCTACCAAAAGCGCCAACTGCCTTTACATCTACAACAGTTATATTTGATGCTTTTTCTGCTTCATTTGCTGCTTTTAAGACATACCCAGCTGGTTCAGTTTCTAATATAAACATGCTCATTCCAGATTGAATCATTGATCCACTTCTGTTTTGTCTATTTATTAAAACAGCATGGTCTGGAGTAATAGCTCGAATAACTTCTGTCCAACTTGTTGAAGGTTTGGTTCTTTTTCTTACTTCACTTCCAATAGCATCTAGAACAACATCCCCAGAATGTAAAACAGTACTTTGATCTTTGTGATAAAGAGCAAGAGAGCCAAATGCTCTTTCAACAATCATCTGACCAAGTCTTACGTTACTTGCTTTTAGGGCAATATCAGTGACTCTATGAACGGCCATCCCTGGTGAAACCTCCATCCAAAGGCATGAATCTCCAGGTATAGGTAAAAAACCCCTACTAACCGTCCCCATATATGCAGCTAATTGAGGTTGAAGAGAATCTAAAAAAACATATGTTCTCAACTCAATTTGCTCAACTTGACTTGCTTGTCTGGACACCAAAGACTTTTCTGAATCAGTTGTAATAAAACAGCTTGCACCACTGGCCTGAGATTGCACCTCAGATCCCGTGACTAGGGAACTGCCTTTTTTTCGTTCCCCTCTGTTTAAACTAGAAGTTGGTTCCATTCACGCGACTATAACGGATAATGGTTCATTTTTTCTATTAAATTTACTTGCATGCTTCCAACAAAACGATAACTTCAAGTAAAAGATATGCATTTTTATGGGAACTTCTCAAAAAAAAGAACCAAATGTTTCTGGTACTGAAAAAGAATTAACTCCTGATCAAACTCTTGGATTAGTTAGCCTTAGCTTGATGCAAAAACTATCTCAGAAAGACCCATCTTTTAGTTGGTTAGAAGAAGATAAAATTGAAAAAGTAAATCTTAAGAACCTTAGAGATAGATTGGAGTTAACCCAATTAGCTATAAATACTGGAGCACCTTTAACCACTTCAGAAGTGACAGCTTTAATTGGGGCAAAGCCCGGTAAATCTAAGTTAGAAAGAGCAGGATTATTAGCAACTAAAATAGCTAGAAATGTGTGGAAGCTTTCGAAAATAAGTCAAGGAAATTCCTTCTACAGAAATTAAAATACGCCCCAAAAGTTTTTTTCATAATTCCCATTTAAGTATTTAAACATTCATATAAGTTTTTTAAATGTGTTCATTTTGTAAGAGAACTTATTAATTACTTTCTTAAATTAAAAAGTGTATGCAAGCTTGAACTATAAGCTCTTGAAAATTTTTAATGAGTAAAGTTGAATTTAATAAGGAAACTGGGCCCAGGGAAGTTTTTTGTGGGCTAACTTCAATAGTTTGGCTCCACAGAAGAATGCCGGATGCTTTTTTTCTAGTTGTAGGCTCGAGGACATGTGCTCATTTAATTCAAAGCGCTGCTGGAGTTATGATTTTTGCTGAGCCAAGATTTGGGACAGCTATTCTCGAAGAAAAAGATCTTGCTGGTCTTGCTGACGCTCATGAAGAATTAGATCGAGTTGTAAATGATCTTATTACGAGAAGACCAGAAATAAAAACTCTTTTTCTAGTTGGATCTTGTCCAAGTGAGGTAATCAAATTAGATCTTGCCACTGTCGCAGAAAAATTAAATAAAAGATTTTTAGGTCAAGTGAGATTCGTTAATTACTCTGGCAGTGGGATAGAAACAACTTTTACCCAAGGTGAGGATGGCGCCTTAAAAGCTTTAATTCCATTAATGGAGTCATCAAATGAGGAGAAATTATTATTAGTTGGTACTCTTGCAAATAATGTTGAGGATAGGTTTAAAAAGATTTTTAAAAATTTAGGAATTTCAAATATTGAGAGCTTCCCACCCCGTCAATCAACAGAATTACCAAAGATTGGCAAAAATACAAAAGTTTTATTAACTCAGCCTTATTTAAGTGATACCGTTCGAGACCTAAAACATCGTGGTTGTGAAATAATTTCGGCTCCATTTCCTCTTGGTATCGAAGGAAGTACTGAATGGTTTTTAGCTGCAGCGAAAGCTTTCAAAATTAGTGAACTTAAAGTTCATGAAATTATTTCGCCTTTAATTAGTAGAGCAAAACTTGCTCTTGAATCTCACAAAGAAATACTTAAGGGGAAAAGATTATTTCTTCTTCCTGAATCGCAACTGGAGATATCTTTGGCAAGATTTTTGCATAATGAATGCGAAATGGATCTTATAGAGGTAGGCACTCCTTACCTAAATAAAGATTTAATGAAAGAAGAGATTAATTTATTACCTGATAATACAAAAATTGTCGAAGGGCAACATGTAGAAAAACAATTAGATCGAGTGAGAGAATCTAATCCAGACTTAGTAGTTTGTGGAATGGGTTTAGCTAACCCTCTTGAGGCGGAGGGGATTAGTACTAAGTGGTCCATAGAAATGGTATTCAGTCCAATTCATGGAATTGATCAAGCCGCAGACTTAGCAGGTCTCTTCTCTAAACCTTTAAGAAGGAATCAAATACTAACTAAGAAAACTTTAGTAACTCATTAAAAACTATGGAATTAACTCTTTGGACTTATGAAGGACCACCACATGTTGGTGCCATGAGAATTGCCTCGTCAATGAAAGACATTCATTATGTGCTTCATGCCCCCCAAGGAGATACATATGCAGATCTTCTCTTTACAATGATCGAGAGGAGGGGGCAAAGGCCTCCAGTAACTTACACAACTTTTCAGGCTAGAGACCTTGGAGGGGATACAGCTGAATTAGTGAAGAAAAATATTAAGGAAGCGGTTGAACGATTCAAACCCAAAACTCTTTTAGTCGGAGAAAGTTGTACGGCAGAATTAATCCAAGACCAACCTGGGGCTCTTGCAAAAGGAATGGGTTTTGATATGCCAATTGTTAATCTTGAATTACCTGCCTATAGCAAGAAAGAAAATTGGGGAGCTTCAGAAACTTTTTATCAATTAACAAGAACTCTTTTGAAAGAGAAAGTAAGTTCTTCAGAAAAAATAAGTCCTCTAAGGTGGAAGGAGTTAGGTCGCAGACCAAAAGTCAATATACTGGGTCCTTCATTACTGGGATTTAGATGCAGAGATGATGTAATCGAAATCCAACGCATACTTTCAGAGCAAGGAATAGATACAAACGTAGTTGCTCCATTAGGTGCTAGTCCAGATGATATTGAAAGACTAATTGATGCTGAAATAAATATTTGTCTTTATCCAGAAATTGCGGAAGCATCATGCGAATGGCTTAAACGGAACTTTGGAATGGAATATACAAACACTATTCCAATTGGAATAAAAAATACAATTGAATTTATAAATGAAGTTCATAACAAGTTGGATCTCCCCTTGACTAATAAAGAAGAATTAGAAAATAAATCAAAACTACCTTGGTACTCAAAATCAGTTGACTCTAATTACTTAACTGGCAAAAGAGTTTTTATTTTTGGTGATGGAACACATGCAATTGCAGCTGCAAAAATTGCTAAGGAAGAATTGGGTTTTGAAGTAGTGGGTATTGGAACATACAGCAGAGAGATGGCCAGGCAAGTAAGAGCTACTGCAAAAGATCTAAATGTAGAGGCTCTAATAACTAACAATTATCTAGAAGTGGAAGATGCAATGAAAAAAGCCGCACCTGAACTAGTTTTAGGGACCCAAATGGAACGGCATAGTGCAAAAAGACTCGGCATTCCATGCTCAGTAATAAGTACTCCAATGCATGTTCAAGATGTTCCTGCAAGATATAGCCCTCAAATGGGATGGGAAGGAGCAAATGTGATTTTTGATGACTGGGTACATCCCCTAATGATGGGCTTAGAGGAGCATCTTATTGATATGTTCAAACATGACTTTGAGTTTGTTGATGGTCATCAAAGCCATCTAGGACATACAGCGACAAACACAAAAGACATTTTAAATTCTGAAGAAAAAAAAGAAAAAAATAATAAAGAAGGAATTATTTGGACTGAATCTGGTAGAGCTGAATTAACAAAAGTTCCATTTTTTGTTAGAGGTAAAGTTAAAACAAATACTGAAAAATACGCAATCTTGAGAGGAATTCCAGAGATAAGCGATGAAACTCTT
>QCDN01000031.1 GCA_003280885.1 Prochlorococcus sp. AG-355-J04
TGGTAATAAAATCATGCTATGAGTTTAAAAAAAAATATAAACGATATTAAGAAAAATTATTCCCTAGGAATAATTGGAGGTGGTCAACTGGCTTTAATGTTAACCGAGGCAGCAAAAAAAAGAGATCTAGAAGTATGTGTGCAAACAAAATCTTGTGATGATCCTGCTGGTTTAAAAGCAGATCATGTCATAGAAGCTGATCCTTTAAAGATAAGAGGTAATAAATCATTAATTAATGAGTGTGAAAAAATAATTTTTGAAAATGAATGGATAAAAATTGATAAATTAAATTTAATTGACAATAAAGATATTTTTGTTCCAAGTCTTAATGCAATTAAGCCATTAGTAGATAGGTTTTCTCAAAAAAAATTAATAGACATAATGAATATTCCCTGCCCAAAATGGATAAGTATTGAAGATTTTAAAAATCTCTCGGATGAGGAAATCAATAATTGGACTTTTCCTCTAATGGCAAAATCAAACAAAGGTGGATATGACGGCAAAGGGAACAGAAAAATAAAGACAAAAGAAGATTTAGATTCTTTTTTAACAGAGAATAGTTCTAATGAATGGTTAATAGAAGAATGGATAGAGTATGAAAAAGAACTGGCTCTTGTTGGTTCGAGAGATAGGACGGGTAAGATAAGATTCTTTCCAATAGTTGAGACGTTCCAATCAAACCATGTTTGTGATTGGGTTCTTGCCCCTGGAACAAATGAATATGATTTGAACTTATTTGCAATAAATATTTTTTCTTCAATAGTCAATGAACTTAATTACGTTGGAGTTTTAGCTATTGAATTCTTCTATGGAGATAATGGTCTCTTAATTAATGAAATAGCTCCTAGAACACATAACTCAGCTCATTTCTCTATTGAAGCTTGCACTTCAAGTCAGTTTGATCAATATGTTTGCATTTCTTCTGGGATAATGCCACCTGAAATTAAAATGAACTGTGAAGGTGCAATTATGATAAATCTACTGGGGTTAAAAAAGAATTTCCCAATCTCAATGGAAACCAGAATTAAAATGTTATCTGAAATTGAGGGTTCTAATATTCATTGTTATGGCAAATCTCGCGAAATTCTGGGAAGAAAAATGGCTCACATCACATTTTTATTAAATGGTAAAACGCATTCAGAAAGATATGATGAAGCTCAAATTTTATTAACTATGGTAAGAGACATTTGGCCATCTCCAAATGCATAAAAAAATAAGTTAGAGTTAGATTACTGGATCTTTGGTTAAGTTCTTCTTTATGTGCTCTGATCTGACTCTCTTTCGACATGAGGAGACTGTCGTGATGCGGTAGTAAACCGATCTTGTAATCGGAAACGAAAGCCCACTTTGAATCCTCTTCTGGCATTTCCAGGTCGATGCAACAGAGAACTGACGGGGATCCGGTGTTACCTATCAAAATGCTTGCTAAAACAGGCTTTTGGTGGGTATTTTATTTTTTTGGAATAACTGAGCTGTTTTTATTCTCTATCAGTGTAAATAATTTATTTGCCAAAATACTTGACGATCCATTTCTAATGTATTTATATTTGTAGTACACATGTATTATTAAGTAATGACTTTAGGAGGAGCTAATGTTTGGACTAATTTTTCTTACGGTTATCGTAATGAGTCCCCAAGTGGTTGGTTGCTTAGCCCAGACCGCAGCAGATTAATTTTATTTATAAGGAATAAAAAATCTCCAAGAAATGGTATGAGAATTTTTGCTCATACATATTATGCAAATGATCTTGGTGAGCCAATGGCAATTAAATCATCCACTCAAATGTATTTGGATAATGCTTGGGATAAATGGCATGACCTTCAATTAGAAGGTTGGACTTTTGAAGAACTTGAATTACCTGAATCTGTATGACTAACTTAAATCCAATCAAAAAGAAATTATCAAAAGTAGATAGAAAGATATCTATGAAAGACCCATCAAAATTATTAGCAGAATTTTTTAATGGTGTTGTCATTGAACTTGATGAAAAATATAAATATGACTCATAAAGAATTGATAGATCAAGTTTCCGCAAATTTATTTAAACAAAGTGGAAAGTTAGAAAGCAGAAGATCTTGGTTGGCAATGAGAAATTATCTTGAACAATTAGATACCGAACAGCTTAAATCCATGCTTAAGGACCACGGATGATTTAAAAACTTTATTTAGTTTTTATTTTTTTCTTAATTCTCAGAAAACCGTAAGTTGCAAAGCCAACCAAAAACATATCCAAGTAAATATGCCAAGTAGGAAAAATCTGGTGTATTAATTCCATTAACGTTTTATTGCCACTTGCCAATAAGGATAATCTAAATTTGATTTTTCTCTAATTAATTGTAATTTTCTAGAATTTATTTTTACTACTATTCCATCTGTTGGATATTTACTAAAAAGCTTCCCTTCTAGCCATTGTTTTCTAAATAATTCAACTTGGCTCGTAAAGTTGCATGAAATATCCTGAGGGATCGTGAAGCCAAGCTTTGAAAGACTTTTTTTGGACTCATATTGGTTAAGCGTTGAATTAAGTATTTGAAATGCGCAGAAGCTAAGACTTTCAGAAAATCCTTCTTTAGCTCTTAGAAATCCAGAGGCGATTCTCTGGGAGATATTTGGAATTTGGTTGGGTGCATATAATTCACCTCTAACTTGAAGAACTCCTCGTAAAGGGAGATTATTGGGAATGTCTTGGACTTTAATAAGTTTACTAGTAACGTCCGCCCCTTTTCTTGAAATTGCTTTCTCAAAGGTTCCATTCCTATATTGCAAAGCAATAGCACAACCATCAATTTTTGGTTCAATTAATAATCTGGTATCTACTAATAATCCTTTCAAAAATTCATCTATTGAATCCTTTTCTAATGAAGGTAAAACTAGTTTATTTTTCTTTTTAAAGTAATCACAATTTGGGTTTGTTCTTAATAAATTTTTTTCAAGTTGGTCGAACTGCTTATCAGAGATTAAAGCATTACCATTTCTATAATTATCGTCATACCATTCAATTCGTTCTTCTAAATAAGTCTTCATTTAATAAGATGGCTTAAGTTTTTGGTCAGGCATCCAACTTGGTTTATCTATAATCCATTTTTCTCTATCTTCATATTTAACAGTCCATAAAAGAAATGAAGAAATTTCTTTTAGAGTTATGCCAACCAAATATCTTGTTTTTGGACTTATTGATATAAATCCAAATAATAATATTAATAAAATAAGTTTAAACATACCTTTAATCATTTAAAAACTCACCGTAATTTTGCGAAATTTTTAATTAATGCAATTCTTATAACCTTCAATCTTTGCTATTTCATCAATATTCAAACCTGTTTCTTCTAGTAAAGTTTCTCCTATATCGTCCTTATTAAATTTAGTTAAAGCTCCTTTAGTAGAGTACTTAATACATTGGTTTTTGTATTTTGCTTCTTTGATAACAGGTGATAAATAAAAACCAAACAAGATGATAAAAGCCCCATAGGTTACAACTTTTCTATGGTTTTTCCACCATTCATAAAATTTATTGGACACGAAAAATAAATGACTTTTTTCTATTTTAAATTGACTGTCAACAAATTACTTTAGAAATTTAAGGATTGGTTAATTTATTGTTTTTTCATTAATAGATTTAACCCAAGAATAATATCTTGATTTTCTAATCCTTTGCTCTTTCGAGACTAATCTATCCGCAGATTCTAGGGGTGATTCTCCTTTCTCAACTTTTGTTGTAATAGAAATACCAAAACCTTTTGCTTCAATTTTTGCAATGCCACCCTCTAAAAAAAATAAAAAAGACCAACCTTTGTTCCATCCTAAATAGAAGGGATTTCGATACATTGCATTCTTTTGGAGATACTCTTTAATGATATTTTCCTTTTCAAGGAGTTACTTGTATTCACTATTACCAAATAAGAAGTTTACGGCTGATTATTTCTGGAAAGTAATTTTAGTATTTAAATAATTACCAGAGGAATACTTGACGCCCTAGAGTAGTACATTTATATTAATAGTACAACTGTATTATCTTCATGACTTCAGGAGTCGCTAATGTTCGGACTTATTTTTATCGTGGCAGTCTTATTGACACCCCAACTGGCTGGTTGTTTAACAAAAAAAGTGGTTTATTAATTTTTTTTGAGAGTTATAAGAAATCTGTATCTAATAACTTACAAGTATATACTCATCTTTTCTATGCAAATGAATTAGGTGAACCAGCCCAAATTAAAAATTCAAGACTTCATTCTATTGAGTGTGCTTGTGAAACATGGAATGAATTAATTTCAGGAGGTTGGCAAATTGTAACTAATAAATTCCAGTAATCATGATCAAGGTAAATCCATCAAAATGGGAATATCTAAAAGAATCTACCCTAAAACGAAAACGAACAAAGATTTGTATTACTTGCAATCACTTTCGCTACAGCACTACAGAAACTTTTGCTACTATCTTGATCTGTCCAAAATACGAAAAACGCATACCACAGGGTGATCATTTACTTAAAGGTTGTGAGTATTGGCAAAAAAATAGGACGATATTTTCCCCTGAAGCATCTTAATCTTTCTCTAATTAAACTTCTCTAGGTTCAGATATTTAATTATGTAAACAAAGCATTATTTTATACAACTTAAAAAATTCTTTTTAAGTAATTTTGAAGCATGATTCAATTCTACTTTTCCATATTTTTATTAGTTGTGCTTACATTTTTTGCACTTTTATTAGATGCACCAGAATTGGCATCTTTAATTCAAACATTTTAGAAAATAATAAATCAGCATTTTTACTGATTTACTTTCTTAATGAGTAAGGCGTAGGTTTATCTTGTTGAATAGGAGGGATCTAATGATTGACAGTCCACCAGAGGAGTTAAATTATAAAATTTTAATCTAGATAAAACTAATGCTAAATCTGGAATGAATCTTCAATTTGAGATTTATTCCTTTTTAATTTCTTTCTAAAAAATGTAAATTATAAGTATTAAATTTTAAAAGTAAAAAAATCTGTTCATATTAAAATGATTTTATGCCTAAGTCTCTTCTTAGAGAGTGGCTAACTTTACCTGAATCCAAAACCAGTTTTTTGTTCTTCTTTTTCTTCCCATTCATTAATAATTAGTTTTAGTAAACTTTTAAGTTCTGAATTCGAAGCATCAGTATCTTTTTGAAGATTTATACAAATGTTTTTTATTTCTTCAAAAGCATTATCAATTAATATTGTTTTTTGATCTGGATTAGCCATAGAATTTCAAAATGCTCCATTACAGTTGAACCCACTGCAGTTAATAACCTTGAAAATATTCATTACAAAGTTGTGGAATCTTTCATCATAAAAAAATGCCCAGGTAGTAAATATAGCAAAACCAGAGACAGCAAAAGCAGCATATTGAAGCCAATGTATTCCATAAATATCCAATCCATTTTTATCAAAATCAGAATTACTCAATTGCTTTTTTTTTCTTATAATAAAAATTTTTTTTTTTAAAAGGAGAGTTTGTTTTGAATGAGAGTTTTATTTTTTTCTTTAAGACCTTAATGTATTGATAGTTTAAATAAAACCAGGTATTATCCACCCAAAAAAACCGTAGTTTATTATCAAAGCTAAAAAACCAATCATAGCTAATCTCCCATTTGTTATTTCGGCATTTTTCCAAAATTTACCCATGTAGTTTTTATTTTTTTTCGAATTTTGATATATCAAATAATTTGGTTCTAAAGGTTCCTGTAACCTTTTGATAGCATATAAAGAGAATTGAATTGTAATTGCGATGATAACAACTATAAAACTAGTAAGCGCATCCATTTTTTAGATTTCATGTGTGATCAATTAGTAAGCCAAAGAGTAATTGACATTTGTGTACATCAAACTTTTCCTCATTTTTGCTTTATTCACAGAGGAAACCTTAACTTGAATTATTAAAGAATGTAACATATTTAAAAAAAATTAGTATGAATTCTTACTTTTTCTTTGGATTTCACATTTTTAAGTACTTTAATGTTACATTTATGTGTCAGTAACATCCCAGAACTAGTCTTAATTGAATTAAAGAATTAGCTTTAAAGTTTTTACTTTAAATCAGATAAAATATAGAATAATTTTTATAAGGAATATATTTCCAATGTTATTTATTTAAAGTATTTTTAATAACTAGAAATTATTAATTTTGTTTGATTTCAGGAAGGTAGAATTTATTGCCTAATGTGTATCCAATTGACATTAAAACCAACCCAATAAGTTGAGGTAGGTGAGAATTTGCTAGAGAGATTTTTTCAATCATTTCTCAATCTATAAATTTCTATAATAATAAAATTTTTTAAATACTGTAAGTCTATTTTCTTTTTGATTCTTTAATCTCCCCAGATTTTTTTAGTGAATTAACAAGTCTTTCATTTTCTGTTTTTAAATTTTCTAATGCGGATTTTGTGAATTGTTCTTTAGCCTCAAATTTTGCTGAACTTATAACTTTTTTATTAGGGAGTTTTTTCTTCGGTTCTGACTTCATATTAAACAGCAATTTAAAAAATTTTAGAAGTTATTTTTTTTGAGTTAGGTATTATTTTTTACAGTTTTCTAGTTAATAATATTTGTTTACATAGACAAATTAATCTTTATCTTTTGGGAGCCTTAACCATCCAGTAGTCCATTCTGATTTTAGTTTTGCCCATGCGATTCTTTTAATATCTTTTTTATTTTTAGTAGGAAAAATATCAACCCATCTATCTTCATTTTTCCCACCATAAGCTTTAACTTGAAAATGCCTATTACCATTAATTGTTTTTGGTGCTGTCCAACACAAAGTAGGAGGCCATTTCATGAGAAATTATTAAAACTTAAAAAACTAAAGGTTGCTTTGCCCAGTTAACACTAAAACATAATATGCAATCGTACCAAGGATAAGTATGATTCCTAGTATTCTAATAATCATGATTTAATATTTTTAAATTCAAATTATATTAGAGAAATTTTATAAATTTGCGTTGAAGATTTAATATTTTCTAATTTTTCCTTTTTTTATTTCTAACTATGGAGTGGCAAGATTCAGGATGCCATTCATTCTGAATTTTGCCAATAAAATCATAAATAAATGAATCGGGACATCCAGTTTTTTTTTGAAGTTCTGAAAGTTCTTCTTTAATGAATTCATATACACTCGTTATTACCCCTAAATTATCTTCTTGGGAGGGAGCCCATTTATTATTCTCCATTAATATTTTTTAGATTATTTTCCACAATATCGTAATAGGTTATGCCTCCATAATCAGCATCTGAACAACATAAATCTCCATATAGTTCCTCTAACAAATCGTACGCATCTGAATACTTATCAAAAATTTGAGCTGTTAATTCGTCTTCTTTCCCATCAATTCTAATTATTTTGTACGTCATATTTTACTTAGATGCAAAAAGTATTTTTTTTGATTCATTAGTTCATCCTATAAATAAAAATCTTATTTAGGAGTATTAGTTGGGTAAAGCTTCTGAATTTTATTTTTCTGAATTTCTATTTTTCTTCTTTCATATTTTTTTGCCATTATTTTTCTGATAAATAATTGTGGGATAAGCCAAATTAACGCAATAGCTATAGCCATGAAAGCAGGATTTCTCCACGTTAACCTAATAATCTCTTGTATAAATTCTTGATTGAAAATTTCCATACATTAAATTTTGATTATAAAAATATCTTTGCTTTCTTTTATAAAATTTTTTAAAATTCCTATTTCATCATAACCTTAAAAAATCTAATAAGGAATTTTATAAATTTATTCTTTTTCTAGTTTGTTTTCTTTTATATTTAGATTTAGATTAATTTTTTATTTTTTAGTTTAGAGATGTCTACTTATCTAATTACAGGATCAAATAGGGGTATTGGATTAGAACTATGCAGGCAAATTCATAAGAGGGGAGATAATGTAATTGCAACGTGTAGGAAAGCTTCAAAAGAACTTAGAGATTTAGGAGTGAGAATTGAAGAGAATATAGAAATTTCTTCTGATGAGTCGATAACAAATTTGTGTAAAAAACTATCTGGAGTTAATTTAGATTGCTTAATTCATAATGCAGGAATTTATGAATTTAATTCTTTCGAAAACTTAGATAAAAAAAGTATTTTGCGGCAATTTGAAGTTAATGCATTGAGCCCAATATGTATGACCCAATCACTTAAACACCTTTTAAAAAGATCTTCTAAAGTTGCTTTTATCACAAGTAGAATGGGATCTATTGAAGATAATTCATCTGGAAGTTCTTATGGCTACAGGATGTCTAAGGTAGCTTTGTCAATGGCAGCAAAATCACTTTCTATAGATTTATCAAGAGTTGATATTTATGTAGCTATTTTGCATCCTGGTTTAGTGAGTACAAGAATGACTGGCTTTACAAGAAATGGAATTAGTCCTGAAGAATCAGCAAATGGCCTTTTAAAACGTATTGATTCTTTAAATAAAAATAACTCGGGTACGTTTTGGCATGCCAACGGAGAGGTTTTGCCTTGGTAATATCTATATTTTTATTTTTAAGAGATTTATATTGTTAATTTGTTAAAAAACTTTTAAAT
>QCDN01000032.1 GCA_003280885.1 Prochlorococcus sp. AG-355-J04
CTGAAGTCTGGAAAAAATCCCTCTAAGATTTTAGTTACCGAAAAATGGCTTAGAAAGAATCAAAATCTAAGCAAAAAATTTCAACAGTCATTAATAAATATTGTCTCAGAGGAAGTCTTGGCATCTGCGATTTCAACAATTAATCCAGATGGGATAGCAGCTTTAGTAGAGATTTCAGCAATACCTAATTATAAATTTAATATAAAAGATGATTTTGTTCTTGTTCTCGACAGGATTCAAGATCCTGGGAATGTGGGTAATCTATTTAGAACTGCTTTAGCCGCGGGTGTTAATGCAATTTTTTTAGCTGGAGGTGCGCACCCATTAGGCCAAAAAGTATTAAGAGCATCCTCAGGTGCAGTTTTTCATCTGCCATTTTTAAGATTTGATGGAATTGAAGAAGAAATATTAAATTCTTTACTTAACTCTTTGTCTGAATTATCAAATGTAGGATTTAAGATTTTCTCTACTAGTAGTCATAATGAGAGTTCAAAAAAACCTTCAAAACCTTACTGGGAAGTTGATTGGTCTAGACGTACCGCATTAATTTTGGGTAATGAAGGTCAAGGTATTCATAAAAAAATTCAAGAAGCTTTTAATGAAACAATTACAATTCCGCATAGTGAGCTTGTAGAATCATTAAATGTGGCTTGTGTTGCAGTTCCGTTATTACTAGAACGAAAAAGAGTCGCATACACTTCTAAATAAATAAATAAAAAGTGACTGATTCAAGTTTTGATTTTGATTTAATCGTAATAGGAGCAGGATATGGAGGTTTTGATGCCGCTAAACATGCTGCTGGTAAGGGACTGAAAGTCGCAATAGTAGAATATTCTGATATGGGAGGGACTTGTGTTAACAAGGGTTGTGTTCCATCTAAAGCTCTTTTGGCTGCAAGTGGAAAAGTTAGAGAAATAGCTGATTATGAACATTTAGCTAAATTTGGTATACATGCTTCACCAGTAAGGTTCGAGAGATCAAAAATTGCAGATCACGCAAATAATTTAGTTTTAAATGTTAGAGAAAATTTAACAAAAACTCTTAAAAGGAGTGGAGTTGAAATTATTTTGGGTATTGGAAGAATTGAAGGAAATCAAAAAGTAGGTGTAAGAGATAAAAACGGAATTGATAAAATTTTCACATGTAAGAATATTGTTATAGCAACAGGCTCTTCTCCTTTTGTGCCCCGTGGAATAACTTTGGATAATAGGACCGTATTTACTAGTGATGATGCGGTTAAACTTGAGTGGCTTCCAAGATGGATAGCAATTATTGGAAGCGGATATATAGGACTAGAATTTGCTGATGTTTATACCGCGCTTGGTTGTGAAGTTACCATGATCGAGGCTTTGGAGAATATTATGCCAACATTTGATCCAGACATCACTAAAATTGCTAGGAAGAACCTTATTCAAGCAAGAGATATAGACACAAAATCAAATGTCTTTGCGACAAAAATAATACCTGGATGCCCTGTAAAAATTGAACTGACGGATGCAAAATCTAAGGAAGTTGTAGAAACTTTAGAAGTTGACGCTGTACTAGTCGCAACTGGCAGAAGTCCTAATAGTAATAACTTAAATCTTGAGTCGGTTGGTATCGAAACAGTAAAAGGGTTTATTCCTATAGATGATCAAATGAGAGTTAAAAATGGTGAAGAAATAATACCTAACATTTGGGCTGTTGGAGATGTAACAGGCAAACTAATGCTTGCCCATACAGCTGCAGCGCAGGGTACTATTGCTGTTGATAATATATGCGGTGGCAATATCGAAATTAATTATAAAAGTATCCCTGCAGCAACCTTTACTCACCCTGAGATAAGTTCAGTTGGTCTTTCTGAAGCTGAAGCTAAAGAGATATCGACAAAAGAAAATTTTGCTTTGGGAGTTGTCAAAAGTTTCTTTAAGGCAAATTCAAAAGCACTGGCTGAATTGGAGAGTGATGGATTGTTAAAGTTGATTTTCAATAAAGATAATGGGAAAGTACTAGGTGCTCATATTTTTGGGTTACATGCAGCTGATTTAATTCAAGAAATTTCGAACGCTATTTCAAGGAACCAAGATGTAATTGAATTATCTAAAGAAGTTCATACTCATCCTACTCTTAGTGAAGTAGTTGAGGTCGCATAAACCACTTGCACCAATCCATCTTGCTAAACCAGCAAGATAAATATCACCTGGGATAAGACTCCCTCCTAAACCTATCCAAAATAAAGGTGTTTGAGAAAGTATCAATTCACCAATACCCCAAGTCAAAGATAAAAAAAATACTTTTACTGTTAAAGATAATATTTTCATTTTGAAAACATCCTCTTTCCAGAGAATAATTTCAACTAACAATCCCCATAAATAAACTAATATCCCACCCAAAAAAGCGCAAAATAATAATACTAAAATGGTGATTATTAAACTTGCAAACCATGAAAAACCTAGCCATGTCAAAGGATGAAGATCATAAAGCCAAGAATGACTTATCAAGATAAAGAAAAAACCCCAACAAACATTTGCTATCCTTCTCTCACTTCCCTTCCATAAAATAAATAATGATATCGGCATAAAAATCAGCCAAAAATGAGTTGAGACTGAAATTCCTCCTAAAATCCCTCCTAAACAAGGAAAAAAATATTGTCTTAGACTTTTAATTTGAGTTGGGATTAACAATCTAAAATTAAGAAATTAAATTTATAATCGCCCATTTATTGTACCTTCATTCTGTAGACTAAGCTTTAGTAACTTTCAAAATTTATAGTGAAAGAAGTCTTTATTAGTTTTGCAGTTTTTGTTTTTTGTGTTTCATTAACTCTTTTCAGTCAATTTAATTCACCTCAAGTTGTTAATGCTGCTGAATCAGAAACTCAGTCAGTTCAAACAAAACCTTTTGCAAAATCATCAAATGTCTCAAATAATAATTTATTTGAACTAGACCCATCAGATCCAAATCCTATACTTTTCGCTATGGCAGAAGAAACACCATCAGACAACAATTCAAGGACTACAGAAAGTGGTCTAATTATCGCAGATATCGTAAACGGGGAAGGAGATGAGGCTAGTGCTGGGCAAACAGTTACTGTAAATTACACAGGAACACTAGAAGACGGCACACAATTTGATACCAGTATCGGCAGAGCTCCATTCAGCTTTCCCTTGGGTGCTGGACGAGTAATAAAAGGTTGGGATGAAGGTGTAGCAGGCATGAAAGTTGGAGGCAAAAGAAAATTAACAATACCCCCGGAACTTGGATACGGATCAAGAGGAGCTGGAAATGTAATACCTGCTAATGCGACTTTAATATTTGAAGTTGAATTATTAAAAGTCAATTAAATTAAGTAAGAAAAATATCTAAGACTTTTCAATTTAGTTAATCTCCAAGTAGTATATATACAACACCAAATATTTGAAATGTTAAGTAAATTCATCAATTCTTTTCTAGATAAAAATTCCCCAGTTACAGTCCATGCTCACTGCGATGGTCCTTGTGGTGTTTACGACCCAGCATCTACGAGAGTTGCAGCTGAAGCAGTTTTATCAATGACAAAAAAACTTATTGCGTTAGAAGCTCCTTCTAGCACTGATTCAGCAGAGTGGGCTGCATACAGTAATACATTTTCTAGATATGTTGCAGTTAAAGAAGAGCAAGCAAAAGAAACAAAGAAAGAGATTCTAATTTTGTGGACAGATTACTTTAAACCAGTTCACTTAGAAACTTATCCAGATTTACATGAAACCATTTGGAAGGCGGCCAAATTATGCAGTGCATGCAAAGTTAATATTGACTTAGCCCAAGCTGAAGAACTAATGAGTTATGTAGAAAAAATTCATAATATTTTCTGGGCTTCAAAAGGAAGATCAGACGCTTTTGTAAAAGCTAGTTAATCAGAGTTATTTTCAAAAGTTTTTTTGATTTTATTTTATTTTTTTTAGGTTTAAGAAAAACCGCGATTATTAGTGGTGAATCGATGTTTCCTTACCTAAAAGAAGGTGATATTGTATTTTTTAAAAAATATAAAAAGAATAAATCAATACTTAAAAATCGACAAATAGTTATTTTTAATCATCCAATTAAAAATAAAAACCTAATAAAAAGAATAAATTCAGTAAATCAAAATAACGTTGAGGTTATTGGCGACAATATTGAATTTAGCGAAGATAGCAATAAATTTGGATTAATCAATAACGAAAAAATAATTGGGATTGTCACCTCTAAATTAATTATTCCTAAATTAAAAAATTTTTTAATTCAAAAAAACAGAAGCACTCCTTTGAATCCAAAATAATCCCAAAGAAAAGGAAAGCCCTCCTGCTACAGCTATTAATCTTTTAATAAATTTTTGACTTGCTTTAAAGGTAGTAAAAGATATTAAACAAGTAAAAAGATTCATACTTATAAGTGAACCAATCAAATATGAAATCAAATATAAGCAAGCGCTTGTTAAAGGTAGTGCTAAAGCAGGAAGAACTGCAAGAAAATGTGAACCTCCAGCTATACCGTGTAGCAAGCCTAAACCAGTCAAAGCATGTGAGTGCTTATTATTATTATTTTTTTGTTCCTTAACATGAAAGTGAAAGTGACGATGGGCAATTCCATTCTCATGCTTATGGGAATGCGAGTGGATACTTAATTGAAAAGAATTTTTTATAGCAAATACTCCAACAATTAGAAGTGAAATTCCAACTAGGAATTCGGCAATGTTAGAAAATTTGTTTAATGGGGTAATATCCTTAATAAAAATCGCTAGGAAAGCTAACAAGAGTACACCTGAAGAGTGCCCTAAACCCCACGAGAAACTATTTTTAAGAGCTTTTTGAGGATTAATAATCGCTGCTGGTGCCATTGCAATTAGATGATCGGCGCCACTAACAACATGCACAAATCCTGCCACAATACCTGTTAAAATTACAGTCTGCATATATATTCAGTACAACTCTGTTTATTCAATTTTATAGCACGATTTGAAGTCAAAATTAAATTGAGTTAAATAATTTCTTGAAAGATTGTTCAATATTAGTTTCCCTCATAAACGTTTCACCAATTAATACTCCCTTGATTCCAATAGATCTAAGAGATTCTAAATCTTCGGCACAATTAATTCCAGATTCGCTTATGGGGATAATATCTTGTTTTAAAAATATATCTGCATATGTATGCATCAATTCTATTGATGTTTTTAAATCCGTTTTAAAAGTCTTTAAGTCTCTATTATTTATTCCAATCAAATTAAAAGATTTTAACTTTAGAATCCTTTCTAATTCATTAGAGTTATGGACTTCAACAAGAACACTCATCTTTAAATTATCAGCTATTTTCTTTAAATAAATTAAATCGTCATCACTTAAAATCGCAGCAATTAACAATATTGCATCAGCACCTGATACCCTTGCTTTATAAATCTGATAAGCAGAAATAATAAAATCTTTGCATAGTAGAGGAAGATTAGTTGATTTCCTTACAGTTTCGAGTATTTCATAACTACCTTGAAAAAACCTTTTATCGGTAAGTACCGAAATACATGATGCACCTAAACCTTCATAACAACTTGCTATTTCTTCAGGATTAAAATCTTTTCTAATAACTCCTTTACTCGGACTAGCTTTTTTTATTTCAGCAATTACTCCAGGTTTTATTTTTGACTCCAAGATATTCTTATAAAAATCTTTGGGAGAAGGAAGGTTTTCAATCTTTTTTATGAGATCTTCTAAAGAGACTACTTTTTTAAAATTCTTAATTTCAATATCTTTGTGCCATACAATTTCTTCCAGAATATTTTTTGCTTGTGCTTCTCTATGAGGTACAGCATATTCTAAATTTTCTACCCTTACTGTTGGATTTGGTGGCCTGCGTCTTATCTCCATTAATTTTGGATACTATTTCATTTGAGAAGCCGCCTGTTTATATGCGACCTCAACTACTTCACTAAGAGTAGGATGAGTATGAACTTCTTTAGATAATTCAATTACATCTTGGTTCCTTGAAATAGCGTTCGAAATTTCTTGAATTAAATCAGCTGCATGTAACCCAAAAATATGAGCACCTAGTACTTTCCCATTATCTTTATTGAAAATCAACTTTAACAATCCATCACTCTCCAATTCAGCCAGTGCTTTTGAATTTGCCTTAAAGAAACTTTTGACAACTCCCAAAGCAAAATTTTCTTTTGTCGATATCTCTTTAGCTTCAGCTTCAGAAAGACCAACTGAACTTATCTCAGGGTGAGTAAAGGTTGCTGCAGGGATACTTTTATAATTAATTTCGATATTGCCACCGCATATATTATCAACAGCAATAGTACCCTGCGCTGCAGCTGTATGGGCAAGCATTAGTTTGCCTGTTACATCTCCAACAGCCCAAATGTTAGGTATTATTTCTTCACCATTTTTAACTCTCATTTGATCATCTATAGGAATAAACCCTTTTACTGTTTCGATACCAACCGACTCAAGATTTAAGTTATTACTATTAGGACTTCTGCCAGTTGCGACTAGTACAGCGTCAACTTCTAAAGTTTCTACAACTTCCTTAGATTTTGCATCCGTCAGTTCAATTTTTACAGGGCATCCAGGTATTATTTTTGTCGCAAAGACATTTGATTTTGTGTCTATATCTCTTGCTTGAATAAGGTTCTTCCTAGCAATTTTAGTGATGTCTGGATCAAATGTTGGCATAATATTCTCCAAAGCCTCGATCATGGTAACTTCACAACCAAGCGCGGTATAAACATCAGCAAATTCTAGTCCTATATATCCGCTTCCAATAATTGCTATCCATCTTGGAAGCCACTCAAGTTTAACCGCATCATCACTAGTAAATACGGTCCTATTATCCAAAGTTATTCCACGGGGCACAAAAGGAGAAGAGCCTGTTGCTATAACAATATTCTTACATGTGAAAATTTTATCAATTCCGTTTTTATCTCTTACACCTACTTTTTGATTTCCTTCAATTCTTCCAATACCCAAAATAATTTCAACTCCACTCCTTTTAAGAGTTTTTGTTAAATTTTCTCTAACATTTAAAACTAAATTATTTGCGTGATCTGCAATTTTTGATCTCTCGAACCTTACTGGTGAAGCATGTATACCAAATTTAGCTAAATGTTCATAATCAGCTATTTCTCTAACTTTTCCACTTGCAGCCAAAAGAGCTTTAGATGGAACACAACCCTTGTTAACACAAGTCCCTCCCATATCAGAATATTCTACTATTGCGACTTTCAGTCCCTTACCAGCAGCATGTTTAGCGGCATCAAAACCTCCATATCCTGCTCCTATTACGATTAAATCAAAATCAAAACTTGAATCAGTCACTTTTTATTTATTTATTTAGAAGTGTATGCGACTCTTTTTCGTTCTAGTAATAACGGAACTGCAACACAAGCCACATTTAATGATTCTACAAGCTCACTATGCGGAATTGTAATTGTTTCATTAAAAGCTTCTTGAATTTTTTTATGAATACCTTGACCTTCATTACCCAAAATTAATGCGGTACGTCTAGACCAATCAACTTCCCAGTAAGGTTTTGAAGGTTTTTTTGAACTCTCATTATGACTACTAGTAGAGAAAATCTTAAATCCTACATTTGATAATTCAGACAAAGAGTTAAGTAAAGAATTTAATATTTCTTCTTCAATTCCATCAAATCTTAAAAATGGCAGATGAAAAACTGCACCTGAGGATGCTCTTAATACTTTTTGGCCTAATGGGTGCGCACCTCCAGCTAAAAAAATTGCATTAACACCCGCGGCTAAAGCAGTTCTAAATAGATTACCCACATTCCCAGGATCTTGAATCCTGTCGAGAACAAGAACAAAATCATCTTTTATATTAAATTTATAATTAGGTATTGCTGAAATCTCTACTAAAGCTGCTATCCCATCTGGATTAATTGTTGAAATCGCAGATGCCAAGACTTCCTCTGAGACAATATTTATTAATGACTGTTGAAATTTTTTGCTTAGATTTTGATTCTTTCTAAGCCATTTTTCGGTAACTAAAATCTTAGAGGGATTTTTTCCAGACTTCAG
>QCDN01000033.1 GCA_003280885.1 Prochlorococcus sp. AG-355-J04
TCTTTTATAAAATTATTTAATAAAAAAGTGCCTAAAAAACTCAAAGGGAAAAGCATCCCTAATAAAATAATCTTAGTATTTAAATTTAGAGATCTAATTTTTTTCAAGTTAGAACCCAAAAATAGAGTAGGCTTACAAAATATAAGAAATTAATGAGGTCAAAGCCACTAAATGTCTTTTTTTGAACTATTAGAGAATACACCCAAAATTTTTGGATTTATTGGAATATTCCTTTTATGCATTACTGTAATAGCATTTATATTTAATTTTGGTTTTAAATTTAGAATAATAGGAGCAACCATTTTCTCATTATTACTTTCTTTAAGCAGTTGGGCATTTATACAAAGCTATACTGAAAAAGTAGAAATAGAAGATGCAAAATATGTTCCAATTGTATATGACAATGGGTTCGATTTGATTATTGCTAAAGCAGATGATGACTTCCCGGAAGAGTCTATTGAACCAACTTTAGAACAATTATTGGAAAACTTAAGAAAAGGTAGCAGATCTGGTGCGAATGTAAAAATAAAGATAAGAAAACTTGAAAAAATTTCAGCTGGAGTAAGTAAACCAGTTGTCATAGGAGAAGTTCAGAAAAATGTCAAGATGAATTAGTCTATTAGAAAATGGAAAGAGAAACCTTTTTATATTTTTTGCCAACAAACTTTAGACATGAGAAATCTTTTTTTATTCAAAACAATCTAACTGACTTTGTAAAATTAAGTAATCTTTCGGACCTAGATATAAATGAGATTCAAAGAAAATCTTCACTATGTACATTAAATAATCTAAAGAAAATTAGAGCTATAGCTATTTTTAAAAAAGAAATTGGAATTTCTCCACCTCAAGCATATTTACTTTTACATTGCGGTATATCTTCTGTTAAATCATTATCACTATCTAATCCTTACGAATTAGAACGCAAAATTGGTAGGTTAGAAAGAACTCTTAGAGTAAAAACTCAGATAGATACTACACTTACTCTTTTAAAAGAATGGATTAAAAAAGCTTGTCATATCGAAGAATCTATTTGAAATCTTGGTTAAAAAAATTTTTTAATGTAGAATTTAGAAAAAGTTAGTAATAATGAAATCTTTTTTATTTTTGTTATTTTTGTTTTCCAACTCTTTATACCCTGTTTTTAGTCAATCTAACTTATTAGAAAGTGTAAAAAAGAATCCAAACGAAGCTAGGAATTTATGTAATAAGTTTAGAGAGTTTAATTCAAAAGGTATTTCGGCAAGTTCAAATAAAGCTATAGATTATGTATCAAAAAAAAATAAGTTAACTCCTGTTAGTGCAGAATTTTTTTCTATTTACGTCATGGCATATCACTGTCCAGATATTTTCTAAAGCTTAAATGTATGGTTCAAGATGGTTTGATAAATCTCTAGTACTTAAAGATGGAGTAAGACTCATATCAAGAATTTGGTTGCCTAATAGTGATGGGCCATGGCCTGCATTATTAATGAGACAACCTTATGGCAGGGAAATAGCTTCAACTATTACCTATTCTCATCCTGAATGGTGGGCTTCCAAGGGATATATGGTAATTATCCAGGATGTTAGGGGGATGGGTGCTTCTGAAGGAGTTTTTAATAGTTTTTCTCAAGAAGCTAGCGATACTTCAGAAACACATGAATGGGTAAGGTCTCTGAAAGAATGTAATGGAAAACTTGGCTTATATGGTTTTTCATATCAAGGATTTACACAACTAACTGGTGAATTAAATTCAAAGCCACCCGATTGTTTATCTCCAGCAATGACTGGAATGAACATTAAGGAGCATTGGTGCTCAGATGGAGGAGCGTATTGGTGGCATAACAATATTGCATGGGGACTTCAAATCGCAGCACTAAAAATGAAAAGAGAAAATAATATTTTTGAGTGGGGAAAGATAAGATTAGCCTTAGAAAATAAAAGTTATCTAAGGGAAGGTGTTGGTATTTTAGAAAAATATGATCCTAATAGCTTTGCTTTGGAATGGCTAAAAAATTTAAATAATGATTGCCCCTTTGAAGAATTTAAGCCAATTTCAACATGGATTAAACAACCTATGTTAATTATTGGAGGACTTTGGGATCCACATTTAAAAGGCGCCTTTGATCTTTATAAAAAATCTAAAGAAGCTGGTGGAAGTCCAGAAATTATTATTGGGAATGCGACACATCTAAATTGGTGGGAGGGATCACAAGAATCTTTATTAAAATTTTTTGATAAACATTTAAAATCGGATGAAAAATTCAATTCTAAGAATTACAAAGGTGAGAAAAAAATATGGAATATTTCATTAAATAAATGGGAAGAATTAGATAATAAATTTCACCCTGAATTTATTTTTGGGCTCAAAAGCTATGGCAATGCAAATGTTGATGTTGAAGATGGAAGTCTGACCATAAATTCAAAAGGATCAGGATGGTTCACAATTGTTAATGATCCATGGAGACCTGCTCCATCTGAAGGTGGTCATTTAGGTCCAAATCCAGGCGAGTTTAATAGAAGTATTATTGATAAACGCCTGGATGTAGGTGTTTTTCAAACCAATTCTTTTGAAGAAGATCAATATTTAACAGGAGTTCCCACATTAGAAATCCCAGTAAAAAGTGATCAGCCCAATTTCGATATCTGCCTTGCTTTATCTCTTGTTGAAGAAGGTAATAAGAAGGTGAATCAATTTTCAACTGGATTCTTAAGGGTTAAAAACTCCAAAATAAGTGAAGAATGCATTTATCAAATAACAATGCAGCCAACAAATATTTGTTTGACTAAAAATAGCAAGCTTCGCTTATCCATATCTGCGGCAGCTTATCCCTCTATTGGAGTTAATCCTGGATTTGGGAAGGAAAATGTTGGAGCGCCTTCAGCAAATCATAGAGTTATTACTCTAAGTTTTAGCCTTAATAAAACATTTATGAAAATGACCCCTTTTTTTAATAAATAATTATTTTTTTGGTTAATCATTTGATATTATTAATCCTTAATATCTACCAGTCATGATCGAGACAATTCAAGCAGACTGGATTAAATCAGAAGCTATCAACCTAGAAAATTGTTGCAATGATAATCCATTAAAAATATTAGGTCCTCATTTTTATGAAGAACAATGGGTAATTAGGATATGGATGCCTGAAGCAGACGAAGTTAAAATAAATTTTAAAAACAAAGCCTATAAGGCAGAAAGCATAAACCATAAATGGCTTTTTGAAGCTATCCTGCCTGAAAATCCAAATCACAATTACGAAATAAATATTTCACGAGGAGGGATCACACATACACAACATGACCCTTGGTCATATAGAGAAGAGTGGATGGGAGCAGTTGATAGACATCTTTTTGCAGAAGGTAATCATCATCATATTTGGGAAAAAATGGGAGCACATCTCATTGAAGAAAAGAATCAAAAAGGGGTCATGTTCTGCATTTGGGCTCCAAATGCAAAATCAATCTCGATAATTGGAGATATAAATTCTTGGGATGGGAGACATCATCCAATGCAAAAAAGATTAGGGGGAATTTGGGAACTATTCATGCCATCAATGCAAGAGGGCGACACATATAAATACGAAATAAGAACACAACAAGGTCATATTTATGAGAAAGCTGATCCATATGGCTTCCTTCATGAAATCAGACCTCAAAATGGTTCAATAGTTTCAAAATTGAAAAGCTTTAATTGGAATGATAGTTCTTGGATTTCAAATAGAGATTCTTCTAGTCAAATTAACAAGCCAATTTCAGTTTATGAAATGCATTTAGGAAGTTGGCTCCATGAATCAACAGATAATCAATATCTGGAAGAAAATGGTGAACCAAGAGACCCAGTGCCTGCCGCCGACTTAAAACCTGGAACAAGATTATTAACCTATCCAGAATTAACCGAAAAACTCATCCCTTACGTAAAAGAGAGAGGATTTACTCATATTGAACTTATGCCAATATCTGAACATCCTTTCGATGGTTCGTGGGGATACCAAGTTACAGGCTGGTATGCACCAACAAGTAGATTTGGCACCCCAAATGAATTTAGAGAGTTTGTAAATAAATGTCATGAAGAGGGCATAGGCGTAATTCTTGATTGGGTACCAGGTCATTTTCCAAAAGATAAGCATGGTTTAGCATTTTTTGATGGCTGCCATCTTTATGAGCATGGAGATTCACGAATAGGTGAACACAAAGAATGGGGAACCCTAATATTTAATTACAGCAGAAACGAAGTAAGAAATTTCTTAGTAGCAAATCTCGTTTATTGGTTTGAAGAGTTTCATATTGATGGCATAAGAGTAGATGCTGTAGCTTCAATGCTTTACAGAGATTATCTGCGACCTGATGGAGAATGGATACCCAATGAAAATGGTGGGAATGAAAATATAGAAGCCGTTAAATTTCTTCAACAGGCTAATCATGTACTCTTCCAACACTTCCCAGGTGCACTTTCTATCGCTGAAGAATCAACAACTTGGCCAATGGTAACCAAACCAACTGACACGGGAGGGTTAGGGTTTAACTTGAAATGGAATATGGGATGGATGCACGATATGCTTGATTATTTTGAAATAGATCCTTGGTTTAGGCAATTCCATCAAAATAGTGTGACTTTCTCAATTACATATAACTATACAGAGAACTTTATGCTTGCACTTAGTCATGATGAGGTTGTCCATGGTAAAAGTCATCTTTTGCATAAAATGCCTGGCGATGACTGGAAGAAATATGCAAATACTCGAGCATTACTAACTTATATGTGGACCCACCCTGGTAAAAAAACAATATTTATGGGAATGGAATTTGGGCAAAGACAAGAGTGGAATGTTTGGGATGATCTCCAATGGGAGTTACTAGAATTTGAGCCCCATAAAGGTATCAGAAACTTGATTGATGACCTAAACGTTCTTTATAAAAATGAACCTGCATTATGGAAAAATGACTTTGATCCTTATGGATTCCAATGGATAGATTGTAATGACAAATCTAATTCGGTTATAAGTTTCATGAGAAGAGAAAACGATACCAATGAGTGGCTTGTTGTTGTTGCTAACTTTACACCTAATACTCATGGGTCATACAAAGTAGGTGTTCCTGTGGAAGGATTCTATAAAGAAATATTTAATTCAGATGGCTCTAGATACGGCGGCAGTAACAAAGGAAATATGGGGGGTAAACAAACTATAAATTACAATATTCATGATTATCAAAATGCTCTAGAACTTACTTTGCCCCCATTAAGCGTGAGTATATTCAAACATCAATCAAAAAAATAAGAAGGCTCATTTAACTTAGTGCTTCATATAAATGTTCATATAACGCTTTTGCTCTGCTTTACATTGTAAGATTTTTAAGTTGGATTTTAATTTTTTTTTTAAATATCGAATTGAAAAATGGGTCAAGATTTACCACTACTACTTTCTGCCGCATTAGGTAAAAAAGTAAATAGGCCTCCAGTATGGATGATGAGGCAAGCAGGAAGATATATGAAAATCTATAGAGACTTAAGGGAGCGTTACCCAAGCTTTAGAGAGAGGTCTGAAAATCCAGAACTATCATATGAGATTTCAATGCAGCCTTTTCATGCTTTCAAACCGGATGGTGTGATCCTTTTTTCAGATATTCTCACACCTCTTCCAGGGATGGGCATAAATTTTGAAATAATAGAAAGTAAAGGTCCAATTATTGAGGACCCAATAAGAACTCTTAATCAGGTAGAAAATTTAAGAGAATTAAATCCAAGCGAGAGTTTAAGCTTTGTTGGGCAAGTTCTTTCTTCACTAAAAAAAGATGTGAATAATGCGGCAACTGTTTTAGGTTTTGTTGGCGCACCTTGGACTCTTGCGGCATATGTAGTTGAAGGTAAAAGCAGTAAAAATTATTCCTTAATAAAATCAATGGCTTTTAATGAACCAGATTTACTTCATAAACTTCTTGATCATTTTGCTCCAGCTAAAAGTGAACCCATATCTAATGAAATTAGTTTCCTATCTTGTAGCGCAGAAGGTACATCGCCATTAATAATTCTTTGAGCTAACCCTTCTACAATGGCTGTTTTGCCAACCCCAGGTTCTCCAATAAGAACTGGATTATTTTTTGTTCTTCTACTCAATATTTGAATTGTTCTTCTAATCTCTTCA
>QCDN01000034.1 GCA_003280885.1 Prochlorococcus sp. AG-355-J04
GTATTATAAAGAGAGTCTACTACTTGAAGAAAATAAAATTGATAGGGGTGAGACTTTAAAAAATATGGCAATAATTTATATGAGTAATGGTGAAGAGGATTTGTCTATTGAAACTTATGAAAAAGCATTAGTAGAAAATCCTAAACAGCCATCATGCCTTAAAAATATAGGTTTGATTTATGAAAAAAGGGGAAGATATGCTGAGCAAAATGGTGATTTAGATCAGAGAGATATTTGGTTTGATAAAGCTGCTGAAGTCTGGTCTAAAGCAGTTAGGTTATATCCGGGTGGTTATCTAGATATTGAGAATTGGTTGAAAAACTCAGGAAGAAGTTCAATAGATATGTATCTCTAATTTCTTAATCTGATAAAGAATAGTCAACTGCTTCTTTAATATTAGATATCTCTTTAATATTTATTAAATTTTGAAAATTATTGTTTAGTTCCTCTTCTAGTTTTGGCACTATGATATTTTTGATCCCTAATCTTATAGCTTCTTCTATCTTTGTTCGAAGGTTATTCGATTTTCTAACCTGACCGCTCAAACCCAATTCCCCAATAAATGAGCTATTTGCCAAAGGAGGTATATTTTTCAAACTTGATAAAATTGATATTGCTACACCTAAGTCAGATGATGGGTCATTAATCTCAAAACCCCCACCAGTAGCTATATAACAATCAAATTCAGATAATTTTATCCCTACGTGTTTTTCAATAACAGCTAGAATTTGATGCAATCTATTTATGCTTATGCCAGTTGTAGTGCGTCTTGGATTACTGTAGAAAGTTTTATTTACCAGTGCTTGTATATCAACTGCTAATGGTCGAGTGCCTTCATTCGTAATCGTAGTTGTTACTCCTGAAATATTTTCTTTATTTGTAAAAATTGAACTTGGGTTTTTTATCTCTTGTAAACCCTCTTCAAGCATTTCAAAAATTCCAATCTCTAAGGTCGATCCAAATCGATTTTTTATACTTCTTAGTAATCTATGTGAGGAAATATTGTCTCCTTCAAAGTTTATTACTGTATCAACTAAATGCTCTAGAGTTTTAGGGCCAGCTAAAGCACCATCTTTGGTTACATGACCAATTATCAGAAGCGCAATATTATTATCTTTGGCAAGATTTTGCAATTCAGATGAACATTCTCTAACTTGAGAAACCGATCCTGGAGAACTTTGCATTTCATGATTATGGATGGCTTGAATACTATCAATAATTGCGAAACTTGGATTGACACGTTTGATCTCTTCGATAATTAGGGATAAATTAGTTTCTGCAAAAATTTTTAAATCAATACTGTTTTGATTTAATCTTTCCCATCTAATTTTTACTTGTTCTAAAGATTCTTCTGCAGTTATGTATAAAACTTTCTCATTAAGAGATATTTTTCCTGCTGATTGAAGAACTATTGTGCTTTTACCTATACCTGGTTCTCCTCCAAGTAAAACAACTGATCCAGGTACTATCCCACCTCCAAGAACTCGATCAAATTCCTTAAAACCACTAGTGAATCTTGATATTTTTTTTGATGAGATCTCATTAAATGGTATAGATTTTTTACTGTTTTTTATTTCTTGATATTTAGAGCTCCTACTTTTTATTTCTTCAACAATGGAATTCCATGAGTTGCAATTAAGGCATTTACCAAAGTATTGAGAAGTTTCAGATCCACAATTCTGACAAATAAAAGTCGATAATTTGCTAGACATTAAGTTTCTGAATGAAGTAATGGAACTACAATGTTTGGGATATTGCCCCTCTACAAGTTAGATTAGGTTAATAATAAATTCTCTTACTGATTAGCTAATAGAAACAAATGGCTCTATCTAGTCAAACTAAAGAAACTATACTTGTCGCAGATGACGAGGCAAGTATTAGAAGAATTTTGGAGACACGTCTCTCCATGATTGGCTACAAAGTTGTAACTGCAAGTGATGGTAAAGAAGCACTAAAGTTATTTAAGGATTATGAACCTGATTTAGTAGTGCTCGATGTCATGATGCCAAAGCTAGATGGTTATGGAGTTTGTCAAGAATTAAGGAAAGACTCTGATGTTCCAATTGTTATGTTAACTGCATTAGGAGATGTTGCAGATAGGATAACAGGTTTAGAATTAGGGGCTGATGATTATGTAGTAAAACCATTCAGCCCAAAGGAGTTAGAAGCTAGAATTAGGTGCGTTCTCAGAAGAATCGACAAAGAACAAATTCCTGGAATGCCTAATTCAGGATTAATTTTGGTAACGGATATAAAAATTGATACAAATCGAAGACAAGTTTTTAAAAGCGATGAAAGAATAAGATTAACTGGAATGGAATTTAGTCTCTTAGAGCTTTTGGTAAGTAGGTCAGGAGAGCCATTTAGTAGAGGAGAGATTTTGAAAGAAGTTTGGGGATATACCCCCGAGAGACACGTAGATACGAGAGTCGTGGATGTTCATATATCAAGATTAAGATCAAAACTTGAGGCTGATCCAGCAAATCCTGAATTAATTTTGACTGCAAGGGGTACTGGATATCTTTTCCAACGGATTGTTGATATTGCTCCTTTTGATGGTAAATAAATGGGGAAAGAAACAGCACAAAAAATTAACAAGTCCAGAGCTATTAGAAGATTAGTTATTTGGTATAAAAGAAATTCGGCTGTAACTTCTATAGTTGATACTGCTGCAAGTTCTGCAGCAACGGCTAGTAATGTTGCCGGTAATATGGTTTCTGGTGCTGGTTCTGTTGTGAGCACAGCAAGTAATGTTGCGAGTAATGTTGCAGGTAATGTTGCAGGTAATGTAGTTTCAAGCGCTGAATCTGTTGTGAATACTGCCAGCAGTGTTGTTTCAAATGCTAGTTCAATAGCTAAAAATACATTGCAGCCATTAGTTTTTGACCCATTAAAAAGATTACAAAATAACGATAATATTTTAGACAAGTTAGAGGCTTCTCAACCTAATAGAATTTGGATCGCAGTTGATGGGATGGGTGGAGATTATGCTCCTGGTCCAATTCTTGAGGGTTGCCTGGAAGCAATAAGTAGATTTCCAATAAATATAAAGTTTGTCGGCAAAATTGAAAAAGTTAAAGATGCAGCAGAAAAAACTGGTTTATTAGAATTATTAGAAAATGAAATAGATAATAATCGGCTTGAATTAATTGATAGTGGAGAGCCTATTGGGATGAATGAAGAAGCTACTGCAGTTAGAAAAAGGAAAAATGCAAGTATAAACGTTGCAATGGATCTAGTGAGAAATAAAAAAGCCGAAGCAGTCTACTCAGCGGGTAATTCTGGCGCCATGATGGCTTCTGCCATATTTAGAATTGGGAGATTGAAAGGGATTGATAGACCAGCTATAGGCGCATTATTTCCAACAAGGGATCAAACTCGCCCAGTATTAGTTTTAGATGTTGGTGCAAATACTGATTGTAAGCCATCCTATCTGCATCAATTTGCTCTTCTAGGTAATATTTATGCAAAAGATGTCTTACAAGTAAAAAAACCAAGAATTGGTCTTCTAAATATCGGAGAAGAAGAATGCAAAGGTAATGATTTATCCCTAAAAACATTTGAATTATTATCTTCTGAAAAAAGTTTTGATTTTGGAGGTAATTGTGAAGGGCGAGATGTATTATCTGGTAGTTTTGATGTAGTGGTCTGTGATGGATTTACTGGAAATATATTATTGAAATTTCTTGAATCTGTGGGAGGAGTTTTATTAGATATTTTGAGATCTGAGCTGCCACGTGGAAGGCGTGGGAAAGTTGGTTCAGCTTTTTTAAAAAGTAATTTACTCAGAATTAAGAAAAGGTTAGATCATGCCGAACATGGAGGAGCTTTATTACTTGGGGTGAATGGTATTTGTGTTATTGGTCATGGAAGTAGCAAATCTTTATCAGTAGTTAGTGCTCTTCGATTGGCTCACTCTGCAGTTAATCATGGTGTAATGGACAATTTAAAACAACTGCAAAAGCTTCAAGTTTTAAATTCATAAAACATATTTAGTCAAATTTATGTTTGACTAATATAAGTAACTAAAAAACTCTTTTGGAAGGAATAAATTTTAATCAGATTGGAGTATCATTCAAGGGAAGCGGAAGTTATGTACCTGATCAAATCCTAACCAATCAAAAAATTAGTCAAAAGGTTGACACTAGCAATGAATGGATAAAATCTAGAACGGGCATTTCTGAGAGAAGAATATCTAGCATAGGAGATAATGTTACTGAGATGGGTTATAAGGCGGCTTTAACTGCGGTAGAAATGGCTAATTGGGATATTGAAACGATTGATTTGATTGTTTTAGCTACTTCTACTCCACATGATTTATTTGGATCAGCGCCTTCCATTCAAGCTAAATTAGGAGCAGTTAAAGCTGTAGCTTTCGATTTAACTGCAGCATGTAGTGGTTTCTTATTTGCCTTAATTACAGCCTCACAATTTTTAAAAGGGGGTGGATTTAAAAGGGCTATTGTTATAGGAGCAGATCAACTATCAAGCTTTGTTGATTGGAATGATAGAAGAAGTTGTATTCTCTTTGGAGATGGTGCAGGTGCATTAGCAATTGAAGCTAATAATGAATTTGATAATTTAATTGGTTTTGATATGAGAACTGATGGAGAAAGGGGTTCTTTTCTTAATCTTCCATCAAAAAATAATAAGGATTCAATAATTGATAACATTGATTTTTCAAGTGGAGCTTTTTCTCCAATTCAGATGAATGGTCAGGAAGTTTATAAATTTGCAGTTAGAGAAGTTCCGATAATTCTTGAAAAGTTGTTTAAAAAAATAAATTATACTTCCGATGAAGTTAATTGGCTTGTACTGCATCAAGCTAATCAAAGGATATTGGATTCTGTAGGAGACAGGTTAAAAATTCCTAGAGAAAAAATTCTCAGCAATTTAGAAAAATATGGTAATACTTCAGCAGCAACAATTCCACTAGTGATGGATGAGGCTATAAGAAATAATAGAATTAAACAAAATGATATTATTGCCACAAGTGGTTTTGGTGCTGGGTTAAGTTGGGGAGCAGCCCTCATTAAATGGGGTTAAAAAAAAAGGAGCATTATGACAGTTGTATGGGTATTCCCTGGACAGGGTTCGCAAAAAATTGGAATGGCAAAACAAATTGAAAATTTGCCCAATACAAAAGAGAGGTTTAGTTATGCATCTGAGATATTTGAGAGGAATTTATTTGAAATTTGTGAGTTAAATATTGAACCAACAAATCCTCTTGTTGATTTGAATAATACAAGAAATACACAAATTTGTCTTTTTTTAGTTGAATCAATTTTATTAGATGCATTAAAGGAAAATGGATTTGAACCATCTTATGTTGCTGGTCACAGTCTAGGAGAAATCACTGCACTATATTGTGCCGATGTTTTTTCATTCGAAGATTGTGTTTCTCTAATAAAAGAAAGATCTCAATTAATGGTTAATGCTGGGAAAGGATCTATGGCAGCAGTAATTGGTTTTGATAGAAATCAACTTGATCTATTAGTACAAAAAATTGATGATATTGTAATTGCTAATGATAATAGCTCTTCCCAAGTTGTATTATCAGGATCTACTGAAGCATTAGATAATTTATCGAGAGAAATTTCTTGTAAAAGATTCTTGAAATTAAATGTTTCAGGTGCATTTCATTCACCGTTTATGAATGAACCTTCGTCAAAATTTTCTGAGTATTTAAAGCAGATTAAATTTAACAAACCTTCTTTCCCAGTCATAAGCAATTATGAACCTTCACTTTGTAGTGATCCAAACGAGCTTAAAATTAGATTAGAAAAACAAATGTGTAATGGAGTGAGGTGGCGAGAAACGATGGATTTAATGGCAAAAGATAATGATCTTCACATTGTTGAAATTGGTCCATCTAATGTACTAAGCGGTT
>QCDN01000035.1 GCA_003280885.1 Prochlorococcus sp. AG-355-J04
AAGAGGTGAGAAATCTGTTAAAGAATGGGAATCATTTATTTCTGGAATAAAACCTCTTAGCCAAATAATAAATGAAATACCTTTACTGTCATTTTCTCCCGAATCAATAAATTTCTTAGATCTAATAAATTTAACCTCAAAATTTTTACCTAATATCAATCAAATACCAAAACTTAATAAAGGCTTTGGGAATTTAGTAAATAATCATCTAGAGGATCCTTTTCTCAGAAATTGGGTTGATTTATTGAGCTTTTTGATAAGTGGCATGTCAATGCATGATACAAATGCAGCTGCGATGGCTACTTTATTTAACGAATGGTTTGAACCAAATTCATACCTTGAATACCCCAAAGGAGGTAGTGAATCTATAGTAAAAGCTTTAATTAATGGATTTAAAAAAAAATGGAGGAGAATTAATTCTTTCTTCGAGAGTAAAGACAATTAACTTCAATAAAAATTTAGCCACAGGTATAACTCTTAATAATGGTTCTAGTTATAGTTGTGAATCTGTTGTCACGAATACTGATGTTTGGAATTTAAAAAAGTTAATTCCAAATGAAATTTCAAAAAAATGGAATACAAAATTTTTGAACCCTAATAAATGTGATTCTTTCCTTCATATACATCTAGGTTTTGATGCTGATGGTCTTGAAAATTTGCCAATACATGCGATACATGTTGATGAGTGGGAAAAAGGTATAACCTCAGAAAGAAATATAGCCGTATTTTCAATCCCATCTGTTTTAGATAAAAATATGGCCCCTAAAGGAAAACATGTTCTTCATGGATATACTCCCGCAAATGAACCATGGGAAATCTGGGAAAACCTAAATCCAAAGGAATTAGAATATAGAAATTTGAAAGAAGAAAGATGTTCAATATTCCTTAATGCAGTGCGAAAATTCATCCCTGATATAGATGAAAGGATCGATTTAAAGATGCTAGGAACCCCAATCACTCATAAAAAATTTACCAATACCTATTGCGGTAGTTACGGCCCTGCATTATCTGCAGCAAAAGGTCTTTTCCCAGGCTGCAAAACTCCAGTAAAAAATTTATTTAATTGCGGCGCAAGTACATTTCCAGGTATTGGAATTCCTGCCGTTTCAGCAAGTGGCGCTTACGCAGCTGAAAAAATTATTGGTAAAAAAGAATTTAAAACTCTTCTTAAGAAAATAAATTTATGAATCAAGTTCTTTTTTATAACTCTACAAATACTTAGTTAAGAAATAAGAATAAAGAAAGCAAAAACGTTCAATAATGATAATCTTTATCTGAACATAAACTTAACTTATAGCTCTTATATGTTTTTCTTATCAATTCCTCAAGCCTGGCATTTAGTTGGCACTTGGTCAGAACAACTTCCAAACGAGTCAAATCTTATAGGAATGGGCCAAACAGAATTAATGATGACTTTGCATTCAATATTCGTTCCTCTCTTACTTGTAATTTCATATTACCTATTCAATAGACTTAACAAAAACGAATCAAAGAAAATTAAAGTATGATCATTTAAAGTTTATTTAGCTGAACTTCTTCTAACTACTTTTCTGCCTGTAGAAGTATCAACTCCGCTTGAATCATTAGTTTGTGAATTAGATTCAACATTATCAAGATCACTTTTATCCATTTCTGCGCAAACACCTACTACCATGGCAGCTTGCATTTGATCTGGCAAATCTCCAATAGTTAATAAGGCCTTTAAAACTAATTGGAGTCGAGTTTGCCGATCAATTTCAGGTCTTAGTTTTTTTACGGTATTCCAAAGTTCTTGGGTAACTTCTTTTAAAAGTTCTCGATCTACAGCCAAATTAAATCCTTCTTGTATTTCACTAAAAGGATTTCTGAAAGCCCTTCAATTTCAGATTTACCGAGATCAATAAAAAGTGATTTAATTATCTCTTTTTTATTTTCATCCAAAAGTTTAGAAACTATATTGATATGATGGATTCGCCATTTTATATCTTCAGTTTTACCAGTGAGAACTGTATTTTTTAATTTATAAATGTCTTCTAAATGAAATTTATCAGAAATTTTCATTTTTTACCTTTGAATAGTATTAAATATATCAGAGGATAAATTGTAAATTACTAAGGTTTTAGTCAATTAAATCAAAGCGAATGATTTATGAGAAATAATTAAATTTATTAAAATTGCCTTTAAAAATTCAAATTTTTCTTGGTTAGTATATTTCTATGAGAGAAAAATTTTCAATTAGATTGATATCTTTAAATGAAATGCCAGAAGTCACAAACTGGGCAAGGTTAGAAGGATTTTCTCCTGGAATGGATGATGTATCAATTTATAGAAATACAGATAAACAAGGGGTATGGGTAGCTTGCCTAGACAATAATCCTATAGGCTCTATTGCGTGTATAAAATATAATTCCTCGTATGGTTTTATAGGTTTATTTATCGTTAAAAAAGAATTCCGAAATAATGGATATGGAGTGAGATTATGGAAACATGCCCTCGAATATTTGAAAAATGTCGATTGTATTGGTCTTGAAGCTGCCCCAGATAGATTAAATGATTACGCAAAGTGGGGATTTAGAAAATCTTCCATTACAAATCGATGGAAATTAAATGGTTCTCAAGATTTGCCATTGAGAAATTTCTATAAAGATCAATTTCATTCTTTTAAAGTTGTCCCGGGTAATAAAATTTCATCTGAAGCAGTCTTAATTTATGATGATCAAAGAGAACCCAGTCCCAGACCACATTTTCTAAATGACTGGTTGAAAAATTCTCATGGTAATGTCAGTGCAATTGTCGATAATAATGGGATGTGCCATGGATTTGGCAGGATTAGACCTTGTGTATTGGAGGATAACGAGCAAGGCTGGAGAATTGGCCCCCTTTTAGCGGATACTCCACCACTTGCTGAATTATTAATAAGGGAGTTAGTCGGTGATTTAGATGCTCAAATCTTATTGGATTGCTCTAATCTAAACCCTTACGCAAATTATCTTTTATCAAGTTTAGGTTTTGAGGAAATATCAAAAACTTACAGAATGTATAAAGGCATTCAACCTCCCTGCCCTATGAATCAAGTATACGGACTTGCCTGCTTGGAACTGGGTTGATTTCCTTTAAAGCGTTCATTTTTCCTTTCGTTTCTGAAATACTGAAATAAGTTTGTTTGATTAAGATTAATTTCCAGAAGGTTTCAAAATTTTTTCTACAATATCGGCGTTGATTATAGTGATCTCTCCATTGTCAATATTGGCAACTTGAAACAAGGTCCATGAACTTGGATTTCTAGCTCCTCCAATACAGTTGATAACTTGACCGACCCAATAATTTTTGTTCTTTTCATTAGTATTTTCGCAATTTTCTTTTTTAATTACGACATAATCACCAGGCCTAACGAAAAGAAACTCAGGAGTTGCTGAGCTCACAATAAAAAAATTATAGTATTTATGTACTATAGTAAATTATTAGTTTTGTTGCCGAACTTTGAGTTATTTAGCAAACTATGGGTAATTCAAAAATAAAATGGAATCAACTGAAATTGCAATATTTTCAACATTATTGGGGTTAGTATTAGCTTTAACTGATGCTTATATAGAAAGAAATATTCCTGGATAATACTTCCAATTCGTTTCTTAAATTAAATAGGATTTAAGCTGGTCTAATATATCGGCACGGTTGGAAACTAATTTTGTAAAAACTAAATATATCAACCCTCCCATTGCGAGTCTTCCGTTAATTTTTTCAAACTGCTTTAGTTTTCTCAAAATTACTCTTGCGGTTAAACAAAATTTAAAGGTTACAGAAAATAAAAAAGTATTGATTAATTCAAAATTAAAAATTTTAAATAAAAAATTATATAAAATTATTTCAAACACAAATTAAATTTAAAGCCAAGCTTCTTTCATCTCAAGATAAAGTCTCTCGCTCTCAGCAGAATTAATTTTGCTGTCTGAATAAGATTGCTGCTGCTGCTGTTGTTGCTGCTGAGTGGAGTTAGTATTAGGATTTTGGACTTCGCTCATTAGAGGAGATGAAAAATTGTGTTTATTCTCTCATATTTAGAGCTTTTTTTGTCAACTTAAATTCTTAAATTTTATTTAAATTTTCTACGTTCTTAATTTTCTTGTTTCGAGTGAAGTTATTTCGCTACAGTAGTTTTGGTATATAGGAATTTAACTTCCCAATATACAATTCCTAGGAAGATAGCACTTGCAATAATAATTTCAGAAATGGCTAACATTTTATTTTTCAATACTAATTTAATTTTGGTATCAAATTACACAGAATGCAATAGGTACTAATTACATTCAAGATTTTAAA
>QCDN01000036.1 GCA_003280885.1 Prochlorococcus sp. AG-355-J04
TTCACAAGAGGAGAACCAATTGCAATACTAAAAAAATTGAAAAGTATATATGGCACTAGTAAAACTTTAGATGACTTAAATTTTTTATTTGAAACTTTATCAAAAATCTCAAATAAATATGGTGTTAAATTACAACTTGATCCCACGTTTCAACCTCACTTGAATTTATATGAAGGAATAGTTTTTCAACTTATAGGAGATGATGGTAATAATAAAAGCGTTATTGCAAAAGGTGGCAGATATGATGAATTAGTAAGATTCTTTAGTCCTAATGAGAAAATCCTAAATGGTATTGGATTTACAATTTCAATAGATATTTTGAGAAATTTAATTAATGAAGAAAAGACAGATAAAAAAAAGATTTTATTAATGTTTAAAGATTCCTATTTGTTAGAAAAATGTATGAATGAACAAAAAGAACAACAAAAAAGAGGAAATATTGCCGTCTTATATTTAAATCCATGTAATGACTTAGCTAAAGCCAACCAAATAATGAAAGAAAACAATTGTAATGAGATTTTGTGGGTTAAATAAAACTTTTTAAAACTATATTTAGGTTTTTAAATTCATATATTGTTCGGACAATACTCCTAATTAAACTTGATTAACTAGTTTTTAGGAAATAAGATTTAATATATTTGATTTTTTTTAAATGGAAAAAGGCGAAATTCGTATTAATACCGAAAATATTTTCCCAATTATCAAGAAGGCAGTTTATTCTGACCATGAAATTTTTTTAAGAGAACTTGTTAGTAATGGTGTTGACGCAATAAGTAAACGAAGAATGGCATCTATGGCAGGCGACTGTGAAAATACTGAAGAAGCTCAAGTAAAAATATCTATTGATCGAGAAAAAAATACTCTAACCATTTCTGATAATGGAATTGGAATGAACGATGAAGAAATTAAGAAGTACATAAACCAAGTAGCATTTTCTAGCGCAGAAGAATTTCTAACAAAATACAAAAAAGATAATGATGAATTTATAGGCCATTTTGGGCTTGGTTTTTATTCAAGTTTCATGGTGGCAGATAGAGTTGATATATTAACTAAATCAGCAATCGGAGAATCAAAAGCTTTCAAATGGTCTTGTGATGGATCACCAAATTTCACGTTAGAGGAGTCAGAAAGAGAAACAATTGGTACAGATGTGATACTTCACTTGATTGACGAAGAAAAAGAGTTTATAGAGCCTGAAAGGATTAAATCATTAATAAAAAAATATTGTGATTTTATGCCTATAGATGTCTTATTAGAAGGTGAGACTATTAATAAGAAAAATCCTCCTTGGAGAAAACAACCTAGTGAATTAAAAGATGAAGATTATATTGAGTTGTATAAATACCTTTACCCTTTTCAGGGAGATCCACTATTATGGATTCATCTAAATACTGATTATCCATACGACATACAAGGCATATTGTATTTCCCTAAGTTGTCAGGTAGAGCTGATTGGGAAAAGGGAGAGATTAAACTATTTTGTAATCAAGTATTCGTAAGCGATTCAATCAAAGAGATTGTACCAAAATATCTTTTACCTCTAAGAGGAGTAATTGACTCTACAGACATACCGCTAAATGTTAGTAGAAGCGCTTTACAAACAGATAGAAAAGTAAGATCTATATCATCATTTATTTCAAAAAAAATCGCTAATAAACTGAAGGATTTGATAAAGAATTCTCCAGAATTTTATGCAGAAATTTGGGATTCTATCTCTGCTTTTATTAAAATTGGAGCTATCGAAGATGAAAAATTTGCTGATTTAGTAGATAAAAGTATAATTTTTGAAACAATCATAAATTCTGAGAAAGACGTAACTCAAGATATTGAAAAAAAATCGCTTATCAAATCCAATGATAAATATTTCACAACTTTAGCTAATTATAAAGAACGAAATAAAATAACTGATCCAAAAAAAATAATTTACTGTTCAGATTCGATTGCTCAGTCAAGCGCATTAAATATCTGTTTATCTGATAACAAAGAAGTTATTAAATCAGATCCCCTAATTGATGCACAATTTCTTCCTTGGTTAGAAAGTAAAAACGAAGATTATCAGTTCCAAAGAGTTGATTCAGAAATAAATGAACTTGAAGATAATGAATCTAAAGAAATTGTAGATAAGGATGGCAAATCAAATACAGAAAATCTTAGAGATACTATTGTAAAAGCACTTAACAATGAGAAAGTAACAGTTAAAGTCCAGTCACTTTCAAGTAAAGATGCACCACCCGCGATGATTTTGCTTCCAGAGCAAATGAGAAGAATTAATGATATGGGTGCTTACATGGAACAGAAGATGCCTGGCTTACCTGAATATCATGTGCTTTTAATTAATAAGGAACATCCTCTTATTGTTGGTCTTAATAAAATTACAGGCAATAAAATAATTATTGATAAAAAAGACCCAATAGAAAATCCATTGGCATCTAAAATTGCAAATCATGTTTACGATATGGCTAAACTATCGGTTGGTGGATTAGATCAAGAACAGATTATTAATTTACAAAATAATAATGCCGAATTAATTTCAGAATTACTTAATTCAACAAATTGAGTCTTGTGCTAAAATTCTTAAATATATAATTCAAAAAATATGTCTAGAGTTTGCGAACTGACTGGAGCAAAAGCTAATAATGGGATGGCTGTAAGTCACTCACATATTCGTACAAAAAAATTGCAACAAGTTAATCTCCAAAAAAGGAGACTTTGGTGGGAAGAAGGCAAAAAATGGGTAAATATAAAAATTAGTACCAAAGCATTAAAATCTATACAAAAAGTTGGATTAGATAAATTTGCTAAATTAAACGGAGTTGATTTAAAAAATTTCTAAATTTGATGAGAAATTTTGTTGTAACTTTATTAATATCATTTATTTTTTTATTTAATTCTAATTCAGCAATTGCCTTTGACTTTGCTCCTGAAGTTGGGGACATTGCTCCAAACTTTCAATTAGAAGGTTTTAATAAATACATCAAGTCAAAAAAAATATGGGAATTAAATGATTTTCAAGGTAAATGGCTTGTCATATATTTTTATCCAAAGGACTTTACAGCGGGTTGCACTCTTGAAGCTAAAGGTTTTTCGGAATTAAAAAAAGATTTTTCAAAATATAATGCCGAAATTGTTGGGATTAGTGCTGACAATAACGATTCTCATGAGAGTTTCTGCAGCGAGAAATCCATAAACTACACTTTATTATCTGATCCTGAAGGAATTATTAGCGATAAATATGGTTCTTGGATTCCTCCATTTTCAGATAGAAATACATTTTTAATTTCTCCAGAAGGGGAAATTTCTTATAGATGGATAAGTGTTTTACCTATAAATCATGCGAAGGAAGTACTTAATGTACTAAAGAAAAAAATATAAATTTTGCACGAACTTTCATTTGGAACTTGGTTAATTCATATCTCTTCAGTGATTGAATGGATATTTACCATCTTTGTCATATATAAAATTTCTACATATAAAAAATATAATTTATTTTTTTGGTTAAGCCTCGCTATGGTCCCAAACTTAATAGGAGCTATGTGCGCTAT
>QCDN01000037.1 GCA_003280885.1 Prochlorococcus sp. AG-355-J04
TAATTTGTATCGCAGGGGTGTTCCCGCAAGGATTACCAAGTTCTTGAAGTGCTTTTTTAATTCTTGATAAACCTAACTTGATATTATCCCTTTCATATTTGGGTGATAATTCAAAAAATTTTAAATTTGCATTTTTCAAAATTTAAATTACTATAGCTCTTCAAAAATTGAATTTAGCTTGTTCAAAAGAATATTTATTTCTCTTCGGGATATAACTAATGGTGGGACAATCCTTACAACGTTTCCTCCTGCAGGAACTACCAGTAATCCTTTATCAAAAGCTTTTAATGTAATTTTTTTTGCATCAGCATATTCATCATTGATCACAAGACCTTGTATTAAACCTAAACCTCTTTTCCCAGTAATAATATTTGGAAATTTTTTTGACAATTCTTCAAATCCAGCACTTAATTGTTCCCCTCTTAGATAAACATTATTGATAAGATTTCTTCTATTGATTTCTTCTAATACAGTTAGGGCAGCTTTACAGGCGAAAGGGTTACCCCCAAAAGTGCTTGCATGATCACCTGGAGAAAAAATGTTGGCTTTTTCTTTTACTAATAATGCTCCAATTGCATGACCTCCTCCTAATCCTTTAGCAAGGGTGAATCCATCAGGTTCAATTCCTAAATTCTCATAACCCCACATTTTCCCTGTTCGTCCTACTCCACTTTGGACCTCATCAAGAATGAGAAGAGAATTATATTTATCACATATATCTCTCAGGCTTTTAAAAAATATTTTACTTCCAGGAATTACGCCACCTTCTCCTTGTATTGGTTCAACTAAAACGCCGGAAATTTTTTGATCATTATTTTCACACTCCTCAAAAATTTTTTTTACCGAATCAAAATTGTTAAATTTAAAAAATTTGAACCCTTGAATCATTGGTTCGAATCCTTTTTGATATTTGGGCTGTCCAGTAGCACTCAAGGCTGCCAGCGTCCTTCCATGAAAGCTAGATTCTGCTGCGAGAATAATTGATTCTTTATCTTTATTTATTGTATTACCATATTTTTTAATTAATTTAATTGCTGATTCATTTGCTTCAGCACCACTGTTGCAGAAGAAGACGCTTTTGGCACAACTCATATTCGTTAAAGTTCTGCTTAATTGTTCTTGTTCTTCAATGTTATAGAGGTTGGAAATGTGCTGGATCTTTTTTAGTTGACTTGATAGCCTCCTTCCTAAAACTCTATCGCTATGTCCAAGGCTACAAGTTGCGATACCAGCAACTGCATCGAGATACTTCTTACCTGTGTTGTCCCATAGCCAGCAACCTTTTCCTTTTTTGAAGGATATATCGAATCGACTATAGGTATTCATCAAAGTGGGAGCGGTCGGACTTGAACCGACATACCCGAAGGTGCCGCATTTTGAGTGCGGTGCGTCTACCAATTCCACCACGCTCCCAAGGCTTTTGAAAAAAAGAACTTTTTTATTATAACAAAAATCAACTTATTGACTATTGTTTTGGTCAAGGAATAGTAGTGATCAAGATAACGTTTTTTAATAGTTAATCTTTTGGATAAAAACATAGAATTCTATTTATTGCATTTGCTGACAAGAAATAAGATAAAAAAGAAAATTTAAACATTTATGATACATTTTTGTGATTAAATACTAGTAAAAGTCTTATTTAAAAGGAGATAGCTTCATGATTAGTAATATTGTGTTATATTTGAAAAAAAATCAAATGTCTAAAACTCAAGCCAAAAAATTATCTTTTAAATTTGTCCCTTTTCTTTTTATAGCAGTGACTATATTGACAACATTTGGAACTAATAGTGGAACTTGGGCATGAATGAATTCAAATTTAATGGTTTAAATAGAATTTGGTCTAATCGCTTTCTAGTTTTGTTTATATTATTTTTGGGTTGTATTTCACTAATCAAAATTGCTTACGTATGAAACATTTTTCTTAGTTAAAAATATTTTCGAAAAATTCTAAGCTGCTTCGAGTTTTGAAAAATTCTCAGATTTACGTTCAATTTTATATCCATTCTCCTCAAACGTACTTTTGCTTATCTCTCTAATTATTTTTACACCTAAATTTTTTAATTTTAATTCAAAATTTTCATAACCTCTATCTAAATGTTCTAATCCATAGATCTTACTACTACCTATTGCGATGATTCCTGCAATTATTAATGCAGCAGATGACCTTAAATCTGAGCCAATTAGATCCATCCCATTAATTGTTTTAACACCTTTAATGTGAGCTACGTTTTTGTTTAGTTTTATGCGGGCGCCCATTTCATTAAGTAAATAAATATGATTCATTCTGTTTTCGAAAATTGTTTCAGTTATCTTTGATTCACCATTTGCGATGGTCATTAAAGCCGTAAATGGTGCCTGCAAATCAGTAGGAAAGCCTGGAAAAGGAGCTGTTTCAATATCTACTCCTTTAATCTCTTTACTCTTGATAGAAATCGAATTACCTTTAATCGTAATTTTACTCCCACTCTCTTGAAGCTTATTAGTAACAGCTTCAAGATGTTGAGGGATTACTGGAGAAATTGTTATTGAAGAGGAAGTTGCAGCAGCAGCTATTAGAAAAGTTCCAGCTTCTATTCGGTCTGGAATTACTTTATGGGTACATCCGCCAAGCTTATTAACACCATCAATAATAATTGTTTCTTTACCTGAGTCATAAATTTTTGCACCCATTTTATTAAGCATTTGGCATAAATCTTGAACTTCAGGCTCTCTAGCAGCATTTTCAATAGTAGTTCTTCCTTTGGCTAAAGATGCTGCCATTATTAAGGTTTCAGTCGCGCCTACACTTGGACAATTTAATTTAATATGAGTGCCATGAAGTCTATTTTTGTTCCCCCTTGTTTTTGCCTTGACAATTCCCTCTTCAATAATAATGTCTGCTCCTAATGCGATTAGTCCATTAATGTGCTCGTCTATTGGCCTTGAACCAATATTGCATCCACCTGGTAACGGTACTTGAGCTTCTCCAAATTTAGTTAATAGTGCACCTATACAAAAGAAACTAGCTCTTAATCCTTTAACAAGTTCATATGGAAGTTCTTTAATGGAAATAGTTGTTGGATCTATTTCTAGCTGATTGTTTTTACGAACTAAATTCACTCCTAAATTCTTTAGGATATATCCCATCTTTTCAATATCAGTGAGAAAAGGTACATTTTCAAGAATTATTTTTTCATTAGTTAGCAATGATGAGGCTAATAAAACTAAGGCGGAATTCTTCGCACCACTTATTTCAACTATTCCATTTAACTTGCCTTGGCCAATAATCTTTAAATTTTGCGATTTAA
>QCDN01000038.1 GCA_003280885.1 Prochlorococcus sp. AG-355-J04
TCAATTGATATCCAATGCATTTTCATTACATTCAAATGGGAAAATTCAAGAAGCTTCTGAAATTTATAATTATTTAATTCAAAATAAAGTTTATGACCCTAGGGTATTAAATAATCTAGGTAGCATCTATTTCCAACGGAAGCTTTTTGATAAAGCGATAGCGCTATTTGATGAATCAATAAAAAGATTTCCAAATAGTCTAGATGCGTATACTAATTTAGCGAATTTGCTCGTTATTAAAGGAAATACTGAGCTTGCAAAAAAAATTTTGAATAAAGCTATTGAAATAAACCCAAATTATTTAAAAACATATTCAACCCTTGCTGGTATTCATGTAGGAGAGGGTGATTTTGAAAAAGCAGAATTCTTTTTGAGAAAGAATTTAGAAATAAATCCAAAAGATATCAATGTCTTAGTAAATTTAGCTTGCGTCTTGAAGGATTTAGGGAATTCTGAGCAAGCCGAAAAATTCTTGAGAGATGCTCTTAAAATTAATCCCAGATATGATTTGGCTCTAATTAATCTCGGCGCAGTTTTAATTGAACTGGAAAAAATCGATGAAGGAGAAGAATTTTTAAAAAAAGCTCTAAAAATAAATCCAACTTCACCAATAGCTTTAAATAATTTAGGTAATATTCTGACAAAAAAAAACAATCTCATTGATGCAGAAATCTGTTACCGAAAAGCAATTGAAGTAAAATCCGATTTTTCTCTTGCTTATAATAACCTTGCCTCTCTTCAAGCACAGAAGGGGAATCTTATTGAGGCAGAAAAATTTACCGAAGAAGCAATAAAATATAATTCAAAATTTGAGTTAGCTTATGTAAATTTAGGATCAATTAAAATTGATCTCGATAAGTTAGCAGAAGCAGAACAACTATTTCTCAGTGCAATTGAAATCAATGAAAACTACAATTATGCTTACAGCAATCTTTTTAGACTTTATGAGAAGACAAATAACATAAAAAAATTAAAAGATAAGATAGATAGCTTAGAAAAAAATAAATATATTATTAATGAAATATTGTTGTTTAAAGCAAGAATTTATTTTAGGGAAAAAGATTTCACTAAAGCAAAAAATTTAATTGACCAAGTCTCTAACGAATGGATAAAAAATACCGATCACCATACAAATATTATTTTTTGGTCATTTAAAGCTTTCATTGAGGAAAAAGTTAAAAATTTCGACGAGGCTTTCAAATGCTTTGAGAGAAGCCAACTTAATTTGAAGTATGAAAATTTTAATCCAGAAGTGTTCCAAAATTACATAAAAACTTATAAAAGAAATTTAGAAAATAAAAATTTTGTAGTAAAAAATGTTCCCTTAAGGAAAAATGAATTTTCTCCAGTTTTTTTAATTGGATTTCCAAGATCAGGCACTACACTTCTTGATACTATCCTAAGAAGTCATCCAGAAATTGACGTTATAGAAGAAAAACCATTAATTAATTCTGTAGAGCGAGTTATTAAATCAAAATTTAAATATAATCTTGATGAACTTCATAAACTAACTTCAAGTGAAAAGGATGTTTTAAGAAATCACTATTTGGAAATCTTGAGAAACAATTGTGACAATAAAAGAGCAAAAATATTGATTGATAAATTTCCATTCCAAACTGTTTGCTTACCTCTAATAAATTTATTATTTCCAAATTCAAAAATAATTTTCACTCATAGAGATCCATACGATACTGTCTTATCTTGCTTCCAACAATCATTTGAACCGAATAATGCGATGTCAAACTTCCGAAGTATAGATTCTGCATCGAAAATTTATGATTTAACCATGAGTATGTGGTTACACTACAAAACAAAATTAAAAATGGATTACATAACCTCAAAATACGAAGACTTGATTGAGGATTTTGATAAACATATTTTTAAAATATTAAAATTTCTAAACGTTAGTTGGGATGATAATATAAAAAATTATAGAAATACTGCTCATAAAAGAGGAAAAATAAATACCCCCTCTTCTTCACAAGTTGTCCAACCACTTTACAAGTCATCAATTGCAAAATGGAAAAATTATGAGAATTATTTTACTCACTCAAAAAAATACCTTGATAAATGGAAAATTTATTTTAAATACTGATTAAAGTTGACTACAAAAATTAAAACTTTTTCTTTAAAAGTTTTATAAATTACTAAAAATTTTGAAAAAATTAATTTATCACTAATTTAATTTTTTAGATAACTTGAAAGTTGTTTTTTTTGTTTTGTAAATTCTCTTTTTAGGAGTATTAAGATCATCAACATACCAACCTGAGGCTAGTCTTGTATCTATTTCTTCGTAATCCTTTTTTATATCAAGATTTGATAATGACTTCTTCTTATATTCCATCAGAGAATATTGCAGTTTTTTTGTAAATATAGCAGAAAATATAGAAATTGAAATTAATGCAATCAATCATTAAATTTGGTGTGACATCTTCAAATCTTTAGAAAAAAGAAAAAAAACAAACTATAACCTCAGGAGAAAAAATTATTAGTTATATTTTTAAAAATTTAATAAACCTGAGGAGCACAAGGTAAAATGACTCAAATTAATTTAATAGTCAATTCCATGCCAAGAGATTTGACAGAATTTGCATTCTTTTTAATAGTTGGATTCACGGCGGGATCATTAGGGTTAATTTAAATTAAAATTTCAGATCAGAAAAGTTCTCACATTTTATTTTTAAGACTGCTTATTGAAGTTAAATCGAAATTATTGATTCAACAGGAAAATCAAATTTTGATCTGCCTCAAAGTTCTGCTAGTTCAATAACAGTTAATAATCCAGAAATTTTTCCCCACCCCTACGTATTAATCTAGATACACAATCAAAAGTTCTACCAGTTGCCAATATGGCATCTACAATTGCTTAAGAATTAAATTTATTTAGAGCCTTTTTTTGTATAGACAAAGAATCTTTTCCAT
>QCDN01000039.1 GCA_003280885.1 Prochlorococcus sp. AG-355-J04
ATGACTGAAGATTTAATTAATAAAAAAGATATATACTTCCCTTCATATTTAGGGACTAACGATAACTTAATTACTCTCCTAAATAAAACAACTCAAATTCTTTGTGACTGGTTCTCTAAAGCCGATAAATATGGTCCATTACCATTTGATGAGAATTTCAAGTGCTTAATGCCTGATGAGGATGGTAACTCTACAGAAGATTTGTTTTCTGATATTCAATCCCTTCTAAATAATTCTTTTAATCCATCTCATCCCGGCTCTTTAGCTCATCTTGATCCCCCACCTTTGATTTTTTCTATTTTAGGCGATTTAATTGCTGCTGGTTTGAATAATAATCTTCTTGCTTACGAGTTGTCTCCAAGTATTACTTTGCTTGAGGAATCATTATGCAAATGGTTTGCAAAAAAAATAGGGTTTAATGATTCTTCAGGAGGCATAGCAGCTAGCGGAGGTACTTTAAGTAATTTGAATGCACTTATAGCAGCTAGACATAATTCCGGATTAGGTTCAGACCCCAATTCTGTACTACTTGTTAGTGAAGATGCTCATTCCTCCTTCATTAAATGTATAAGAATAATGGGTCTTGATGAAACAAATCTTATCAGGATTAAAACTGATAATAACGGCAGTATTGATGTGCAAAATCTTAGAAAAACTATAAATAAATGTTTTATTGATAATAAAAAAATATTCGCTATTGTTGCTACTCTAGGCACAACTGTAAGAGGAGCAATTGATCCTATTAATGACATAAGTAAAATATGCAAAGAAAGAAATATATGGCTTCATATCGATGGCTCCATTGGAGGCATTTTTGCTATAACTTCTATTCCAATAAAAGGTTTAAATAATATTAATCAGGCTAATTCTATAACAATAAATCCTCAAAAAATAATTGGCATTACAAAGACATCATCTTTGTTATTAGTTTCAGAAATGAGTACATTAGTAAATACATTTTCTACTGGACTTCCTTACCTATCATCTAAAGAAGATATCATAAATAGAGGAGAAATAGGCATACAAGGATCTAGACCTGCAGAGGTTATCAAACTATGGCTTGGGTTACGTTTTTTAGGTCTGAATGGAATAGAAAATATATTAAAATCATCACTTAAAAGAAAAGATTTTTTTATAAAAAATATTAGTAAAAATAAATTTGAAATATATTCAGGTCCTCTTCATATTGTATCATTCTTACCAAAGAAACTTGAGCCAAAAGACTCTGATGCATGGACTCAAACTAAAGTTAATGAATTAATTAACAATAATTATATGCTTTCCAGACCAAAATTTAAAGGTAAATATTTTTTACGGGTTGTCATGGGAAATTACAATACAAAAGAATCTCATATTAAAGAACTTTTGAGACTTTTAGATGCTTAACTAATAAATATGATTAGACCAAAAATTATTGCAATAGTAACTGGGTTTATATCTATAGCTATTTGTATTGCATATTTACTCTTAATAACTATCTTTGATTTCAGAACTTATCTAAATGATCAATTATCCAATTTTACATAGTAAATGGAGGCAAACTTTTATTTGATTTAAAATACTTTTTCATTTCAATTTTTGAAATAGCTTCTTTTACGAAGTTGTTTAAAATGTCCTCTCTCTTACTTATTCTATAAATCTTATCTACTACTTCTTGAATTCCTCCATCTCCCCAATCTTGCCCATTTTTAAAATATTCAATCAAACTTAGTCCTACTATTCTTATTAACCAGCCTGCGGTAACTGATTGTATAGATTTAGATAATATTATTTTAGTCAAGCTTGTAGCTAAAGCAGGAGAAATAATGGCGAGGCCCCCTTTTAATATTCCTTGTTTAGCCAATGCGCTTAGCAGTGATGTCGCCAAATCTTTTGCATCTTTTTTTGTTAGCTTTATTTCATATATTTTTGATAATTCCATTATCATTTGTAGGTTTACTGAGGTAGTAGTTAGGAAATCAACAGCTGGTAGTGGATTAACTAGTATTACTCCTCCTGTTATCCACATATATTTATTAATCACTTTATTTGACATTAAATATCTTTGTTCCTGCACGAAATTTTTACTTTTAATACCTAATTTATTTGAGCGAAAAAGAATATTATCCGCCAATAATTCTTCACCATTATTATCGAGCGTTTCAATTATTTCTCTAAATAATCTTCCTACCTCAGGGACTAAATTTAAAGTATCTGATTTTATATAGGGAGAATGTTGAGGTGCCGCAATTGTTTGAACAACTGAAATTCTATTTTTTCTAGCGGAAGTTATAGAAATTATATTTTCTTTGATGAGGTTATTTTCATCTCTAGACCTCAAATCACATTTATTAAGAACTACTATTATTTTTTTTCCTATTTTCAATAATTCATTAATTAAATAGTTTTCGTATTTATTTATGTCCTGATCTAAGACAAAAAGAACTAAATCAGAATTTGATGCTTGCATAATAGTAGCTTTTTCTCTTTCTTCTCCTAATTTAGATGGTTCGAATAAACCTGGAGTATCCACAATATTAATGTTTCTTTTTAAGATTGGGATGCGAATTTTATAGCTATTAATTTGCTTTGTTGTGCCTATTTTTGCTGATGTTTGTCCGACAATATTATTCAATAAAGATCTTGCTATAGATGTTTTTCCTGAGGAACCTGCTCCAAAAAGAGTAACGTTATAGTCTCCTGTTTTTAGTTGGTTCTCTAGTTTATTTTTTTGGTAATTTAACAATTCAACTTTTACTTTATCGTTAATTTTTTTATTAACTTTCTCGACCCCTTCCAAACTTATCTTTGCAGCACCATATGTATTTTTGAATGAAAGCGTATTTTTTTTATTTTTGTAAATAACTTTATAAACTATTTTTTTA
>QCDN01000040.1 GCA_003280885.1 Prochlorococcus sp. AG-355-J04
CAATAATTACAGCGACTCAAATGCTTGACTCTATGGCTTCGAATCCAAGACCAACAAGGGCCGAAGTTAGTGATGTTGCGAATGCAATTCTGGATGGGACAGATGCTGTAATGCTTTCAAATGAAACTGCAGTTGGTGATTATCCTGTAGAGGCAGTAGAAACGATGGCAACTATAGCAAGAAGAATTGAAAGGGATTATCCACTAAAAGCTATTGAGAGCCATTTACCTAGTACAATCCCAAATGCTATTAGTGCAGCAGTAAGTAATATAGCTAGACAACTTGATGCAGGAGCTATAATCCCTTTAACAAAATCAGGCTCTACCGCTCGAAATGTAAGTAAATTCAGACCATCAACACCTATCTTGGCAACTACTACAGAGAGGAGTGTAGCGAGAAGATTACAACTTGTTTGGGGAGTTACTCCCATAGTAGTTAAAAATGATGAAAGAACTGCAAAAACATTTAGTTTAGCTATGCAAATTGCTCAGGAAATGGGGATACTAAACCAAGGAGATTTAGTAGTTCAAACTGCAGGCACATTAACTGGAATAAGTGGTTCTACAGATTTAATAAAAGTCGGTTTAGTAAGAAAAATTCTATCAAGAGGAATTTCAATAGGGGAAATCGGTGTTACAGGTAAAGCAAGAATAATAAAAAATAATCTAGATATGTCATTAATTTGTCCAGGAGAAATATTATTTGTTCCGGAAGAATTAATGAAAAATATTCCACTTAGTAAAAATATTGCGGGCATTGTTACGAACCAAAATGTAAATGATGTTTATTCTTTGTTTAACAAAAATAATATAAAGATTTCTACAATTTGTAATTTAGAAAATATGGATGATCATCAAATAAGCAATGGCGACCTTATTACACTGCAGCTAAATGAAGGTGTTATTTACATGGGGCAAATTGAAGATGATGATGATGCATTAGATAAATATAAATATGTCTAGGAATATCTCAATAAAAGAAGCCTTAGGCATGGCCACAAAAACCTTAGTTTCGAACAAATTGAGAAGTTCGTTAACAATGCTTGGCATTATTATAGGAAATGCATCAGTTATTACACTTGTTGGACTTGGAAGAGGTGCTCAAACATTAGCAAAAAACCAATTAAGTAATTTAGGTGCAAATGTTTTATTCATTGTTCCTGGAAATAATGACACAAGAAGAAGAGGTATTTCATTTCCTAAAAACCTAGTTTTAGAAGATGCAGTAGCAATAAGCAATCAAGTCCCAACAGTTAAAAGAGTTGCTCCTCAAATCTCTGCTAACGAGATAGTACAATCAAATTCTAAAAGCCTTAATATATCAATAGCTGGAGTTACTCCTGAATTTCTTGAAGTAAGAAGCTTTGAAGTTGATAAGGGAAGATTTTTATCTAAAAGTGATGTTAATAGTGCAAGAAGTTATGTTGTAATAGGTCCTGATCTTAAAGACGAATTTTTCAAAGATAAAACTTCTTCACTTGGAAAAAAAATCAGAATTAAAGATCATACTTATGAAATTATCGGAATATTAAAACCAAAAGGTGCTGTATTTGGAAGTAATCAAGACAAAAATGCTTATATACCATTAACCACTATGGTAAATAGAATTACTGGGAAGGACCCTACTTATGGCGTAAGTTTAAGCTTCATTAGTGTGGAAGCAATAAATAAAAATGCAACTAGTGCCGCAAAATTCCAAATTACAAACTTATTAAGGCAAAGACATAAAATAATAAGAGATGATGACTTCGCAGTTAGGTCGCAAGAAGATGCATTGAATATAGTTACCAACATAACAAGTGGGTTAACTTTTTTATTGGCGGGTATTGGGGCAGTATCTTTAGTTGTTGGAGGAATAGGAATCATGAATATTATGCTAGTTTCTGTTAGTGAAAGGACTGAAGAGATTGGTCTTAGAAAAGCAATAGGAGCTAAACAGTCAGATATATTAATTCAATTTTTAATTGAGGCATTGATTTTATCTACAATTGGAGGATTAATAGGAACAACAACAGGATTATCAGGTGTTTTTCTTTTGTCTTTGATAACTCCTCTTCCTGCGTCTGTAGGAGTTACAACAACATTCTCCACCATGATCATTTCAGGATCAATCGGTTTAATCTTTGGCGTTTTACCTGCAAAAAGAGCTTCTAAACTAGATCCCATTGTTGCCTTGAGAAGTTTATAAATAAAATTTATAATAATGCTCAATTTTTATAAATTAATTGAGATACTGGTAAGTCTTCAATCATTAGTAATATCAACAATGCTACCTGTTTATATTCCTATACCATTTCTCGATGAATCTAATAATAGTTTTGAGATGCCTATCACATGGCAAATTCCAACTATAATTTTACTAACACTTATATTTCATAAAAAAGTAGTTTTCAGAGCTTTTTCTATATATATAATTTTAGGGTTATTTATAGCCCCAGTCTTTCATCAAGGCGGCTCAATAGGATATTTACTCACTCCAAATTTTGGTTATTTATTAGGTTTATATCCATTAATCAAAATAATTGATAATTTAAATACAAAAAATAAACTAAATGTTGGCAACTTTTTAAAAAATGGATTTATGGCAATATGTGCTATGCATGTGACTGGAATATTTTATAATCTTTCACAAGTTATAATATACAGTCAATTTAATATATTTTTATATAATTTAGGGAAATACTCTGTAGGTAAAATTGGATATCATTTTTTAACACTTTTTCCATTATTACTACT
>QCDN01000041.1 GCA_003280885.1 Prochlorococcus sp. AG-355-J04
CTTCGACCGCATCTTTCATGGAAGGAAATTCACAAATAACAGCTAAATCAGCATCTTCTGTCCTCTCTTTTCCTTGAGGCTCTGTATCTTTTGCAAAGACTTGGCCTCCAACCTCTTTCAGCCATGGTCCAACTTTATTTACATATTCATCAAATAAATCTTGATTAATTATTTTTGCAGTCGATATCCAATAACCTTTAGCTCCTCTTTTATTTTTATTCATTTATTTATCTATGTATTTCAAATAGACTACATCATTTCGTATTGATCAAATTTATTTTTTAACTTTGCTGCTTTATGGATTAATCCAACTGCTTCTTTTCTTCCTGTCGCTTGTTGCGCTTGGCGCATTAAGTCAGCATATTTTTTGTTTAGTTTTTTCATTTGTTTGTTTGTTTAGTGTCATAGAAACAGGCTTAATAAGTGATTGTCATTTTTTGCATTTACTCTATTGAATAGATCAACACAACTTGTCTATCAGAAAGTATTTGACTCTTGCAGGTGGGATTCTTTTTCAAAAATTCTTTAGCTGGTCAATATTGCTTAGTCTTATCTCTACCTGAGATTTATTAACAATAACACAAGAACAAAAATATATCTTTGAAAGATGCTTAACTCTCTAAATACCTGCAAATAAATTCAAAGTTTTCGTAGTCCATAGTTATTGTCTTAAACCTATCTGTTTCTATTTTTCTATTCCCAAAATTCTGCAATTCAACTTTAATAGATGGATGTTTTATTTAGTATGAAGGAGTAAAGCCAATACGCTTTGCACGTTTATGCAAATCCTTTTTAAGTCGAGGATCGCAGCTACAGAACAAGATAGTTGGCCTAGAAGAATTACCTATGGAAGCATCAGTAATTCTTTGTTCTAAATCGGATGCAATATTTTCGAGAACTTTCATTTATTTTTTTTTACTTCAAGAGGCATTATTAATAACCAATATTATTTCTTGGGTTAGTTATGAAAATTATTAGCTTTAAAACGTAATTAGCAGGCAAGTTTAATGGCTTCAAAAGTAGCAAAGCCATTCCCTGAGTTACGTTAAATCCTTTTTTCTCCATAAATAACAAAAGGGGGTTCATTCTTACATTGTAAATAGATTGTCAATTATTAAATAAGACAAAAGGTGTTGAATCAAAAACTAAGTATTTTCTTTAAATTATAAAAATCTAGTATTAAATAACAAACTTATATTAAATGGAAATAATTTTAAAAAGAGAAACTTCACTAGGTCTAGAATCCTACGTAGAACTAGGTTTTAATTCCGAAGAGGAACTTGAATTAGAAATTTCTAAACTTACTAAATTCAGACCTGAATTTGATACTAATTTGGAATAAGTTGATATCGGTTCAAAAAGTAAAGTTTAATTATATATTCTCTAATTTTTAATTATTGGTTTTGATTTAATTATCCCAAGTCACTTGCTCAACAAACATAAAAAAGTCAGCCTGTATCCCTACTAGCTGACTTCCATGACGATGTAAGTTTTTAAAAACTATACGAATGTTGTTGTTGTTGTGATGCTTAAAACAACTGCAACAAAGAATATGTAAGGAACCACCTTTAGGGGTACATATCCCTGTCTTTTGGATAAATAATCCATTTATACAAACCCTGGGATAATTTGTCCTGTTGTTAGATATGCGCCAATAAGGGCAATAAAGCCAATCATCGCAAATCTACCGTTAAGCTTCTCAGCTACGATTTTTTCCTTCTCAACTGTTTTTGTTTCGTTCATTTGTTCGGTCGGTTGTTTAGCTAAGACGCTTCCTAATGCAATCTTGAAACAAATCTAATGATTGAAAAATATAAGTGTGAGTATAATTACTTACTCTCATACCCTATATAAGCTGTACTTATTAAAGTTATCTTCCCGCCTTTGCAAATTCGAGACTAAACATATACTTTTCACCATCATCACTATCATCGTTATCATCATTGAAAGACGCAATCAATACATAAAAGCCTCCTAAACCTAGGATCATTGATAAGTAGATAATAAGATCTGTCATTTTTCAATTTTGATCAATCAAATACAAATCCGAGGAAGCTTTAATGTCTTCATGATCTTTTAAATATTAGTTTGGCTTCAAAAAATAACTATTAACTGTTACGCTTATGTATCAAACTTGCCTATATAGTAACGAAATACACACATTTAAACCCTTTTTCTTTACATTAGTTAATAAGAATGTTACTTTTGTTAACAATTAAATTATTTAACTAATGACTAATTCTTCATACATAACTACAGAATCAGGCGGAAGGCAAAATATTTTTCCAACTGAACCTCGTCCTTATATTGATCAGTCTGTTTCTTACGATGGATATCCTCAAAACGCAGAAAAAGTTAATGGTCGTTGGGCGATGATTGGTTTAGTTGCACTTTTGGGTGCCTATGTAACTACAGGCCAAATAATTCCAGGTATCTTTTAATGTCTCCTCTTTCAGTTTTTTTAGCTGTAATCGTATTCTTCACAGCTATTCTCGTTGCTTATCTAACAAAGCAATTTCAGAACGAAAATTTAA
>QCDN01000042.1 GCA_003280885.1 Prochlorococcus sp. AG-355-J04
ACATCGTTTTTGAAAGTTTCTCTTATTTTTTTCTCAATTCTTTTCCTTAATTGAAATAAAAGCCTTTCAACATCCTTATGATCTTTTTTATCTATATATAAAATCCACTGACAGATGAATGGAGCATTTGCTTTAGCTAAAGGACCTAAAATTTCATTATTAACAGGTACTGCTCTCCAAGATGTTTTGTTGACTTTTAATTTTTCTGCTTCTTCATCACATATTGATTTACATATTTCAATTTTTTCTTTTTTATTAGGCATAAAAACCATGCCTAAACCTCTATTAAATTCTTGAGTATTTTTTAGATTAATTTTCTCTTCTAGATATCCCCATGGAATTGAACATAAAATGCCTGCTCCATCTCCTGAGTCACTATCTCCTCCACAACCTCCTCTATGCTCCATGCAGTTGAGGCCCTTAAGAGATTGTTTAAGGATCCAGTTGCTTTCTATACCTTCAACATTTGCTACGAAACCAACTCCACACGCATCTTTCTCCCCAATTATTCCATTTGGAGAATAACTATCTTGATATGGGCCAACGATTCTTTTGATACTCTCTCCCATAGATTATTTAATTCTGTTTGGTTATTTATGCATTTCTATTATAAAAATAAATCTGAAAATAAATCTAAAGATAATGAATATTTACCAAATAATTTTAATTTGACAAATTTAAAAAAAATATAATTAAAAACTTTAAGTAAGTGCTCTTAAAAGGTTATGATGGTTAAATGTTTATTTTTATCTAAGTTTTAATAGATGCCCACCATCTCACAATTAGTAGGTTCAGAAAGAAAACGTCTGACAAAGAAAACAAAATCTCCTGCATTAAAAGCTTGCCCTGAGAGAAGAGGGGTATGTACAAGAGTCTATACATCAACACCAAAAAAGCCTAATTCAGCTTTGAGAAAAGTTGCTAGGGTTAGATTAACTTCTGGTTTCGAAGTAACTGCTTATATTCCTGGGATTGGACATAATTTGCAAGAACATTCTGTAGTACTGCTTAGGGGTGGAAGAGTAAAGGATTTGCCAGGAGTTAGATATCATATAATAAGAGGAACTTTAGATACGGCTGGAGTCAAAGATAGACGTCAATCCAGGTCTAAGTATGGAGCAAAAGCTCCAAAAGATTAATTTGTAAACATCACTCTCTAAAAAAATGTCACGACGTAATGCAGCAGTAAAAAGACCAGTTCTTCCAGATCCTCAATTTAATAGTCGTCTTGCTTCAATGATGATTTCTCGATTGATGAAACATGGTAAAAAATCTACAGCTCAAAGAATACTTTCTGATGCTTTTTCTTTGATAAGTGAGAGAACAGGTGGGAATGCAGTCGAATTATTTGAAACAGCTGTAAAAAATGCTACTCCTCTTGTTGAGGTAAGAGCTAGAAGAGTTGGTGGTGCAACATATCAAGTCCCCATGGAAGTACGCCAAGAGAGGGGTACGGCTATGGCATTAAGATGGCTTGTTACATTTTCACGCGCAAGAAATGGTAAAAGTATGTCCCAAAAACTTGCTGGTGAGTTGATGGATGCAGCAAATGAAACTGGTAGTGCAGTTAAAAAAAGAGAAGACACTCACAAAATGGCTGAAGCTAATAAAGCTTTTGCGCATTACAGATATTAATTTCATCAAAAAGGTACTTAAGTAGTTTATTATTATAAAAGTTTGCTTTTAGGGTGAACTACACTTATCAAAAGTTATTTTATTTGGAGCTTTAAAATTGGCACGCGACTTTCCCCTAGAACGAGTAAGAAACATAGGTATAGCAGCTCATATAGATGCAGGGAAGACAACAACAACTGAAAGAATTTTGTTTTATTCAGGTGTAGTTCACAAGATAGGAGAGGTTCATGATGGTGCTGCCGTAACAGATTGGATGGCTCAAGAAAGAGAAAGAGGAATAACTATTACTGCAGCTGCAATATCTACTAGTTGGCAAGATCACAGAATTAATATTATCGATACTCCTGGACACGTTGATTTTACTATTGAAGTGGAAAGATCAATGCGAGTCTTGGATGGGGTTATAGCTGTATTTTGCGCAGTTGGTGGTGTTCAGCCTCAATCTGAAACAGTTTGGCGTCAAGCAGATAGATACTCAGTCCCAAGAATGGTTTTTGTTAATAAAATGGACAGGACTGGTGCAGATTTTCTAAAAGTTAATAAACAAATTAAAGATCGACTAAAAGCAAATGCACTCCCAATTCAGCTACCTATTGGAGCTGAAGGTGATCTTACAGGAATTATTGATTTAGTCGCCAACAAAGCATATCTTTACAAAAATGACTTAGGTACTGATATAGAAGAAGCACCAATTCCATCTGAAATGGAGGAGGAAGCTTCTGAATGGAGATATAAGTTGATGGAGAGTGTTGCAGAAAATGATGAAGAGTTAATTGAGATTTTCCTTGATACAGGAGAATTATCAACAGAACAACTTAAAAAAGGTATTAGGGAAGGCGTTTTAAAGCATGGATTAGTTCCTGTTCTTTGTGGGTCAGC
>QCDN01000043.1 GCA_003280885.1 Prochlorococcus sp. AG-355-J04
CACAGCTGAGGTTCTCATTCCCAGAAGCCTTTGTTTAATAGAGGATATAGATAACCTCACTATCGATATAGAGGATTTATGTTCAGTTTCCATTTGTTGGGAGGATGGATTTGTTTCTGAGTTAAAGCCTCTAAAAAATAAAGTTACAAAACCACAAAATATTTTATTACCAAGATTTGTTGAAACGCATTCCCATTTTGATAAATCTTTTACATGGCCAGACTTTCCTAATCTGGAATCAAACTATGAAGGAGCATTATCAGTAAATCTTGAAGAACATAAAACTAGAACTACAGATAAGGTTCTTGAAAGAATTGAGAAATCATTAAAACTTGCAATAAAAAATGGATACCGAGCTATAAGAAGTCATATTGATACATACAAAAGTCAATCTATTGATATTTGGATTGAACTCTTTAAATTACAAAAAAAATTTTCATCTGAGTTGACTTTACAATTCGTTGCTCTAGCTCCATTAGAATTCTGGGATACAACTAATGGAGAAGATTTGGCAAAAATATTTTCCTCTAATGGAGGCATTTTAGGAGGTGTGATTGTTCCTCCTTTCAATAAAAAAGATACAAGCAAATTTCTCGCAAAGATGCTTCTTCTAGCTAGTAAATATAAATTAGAAATTGATTTTCATATAGACGAATCGACAATTGAGCCTGGAGCGGGAATAAAAGTTTTATTAGAGACAATCGAAAATTTAAAAATTAAAAGTATTCCAATTACTTGTAGTCATTTGAGTAGTCTTATTTCTCTAAGTCATAGAGAGATTTTAAATTTAGGAGAAAAAATGGCTGAAAAAAATATTAAAGTTATTGCTTTACCTCTAACAAATTTTTGGCTGCTAAATCGAAGTAATAAAACTACCTCATTAAAAAGACCAGTTGCTCCAATAAAGCAATTACAAAAATCACACGTGGATGTATCTCTAGGTAGTGATAACGTCCAAGATCCCTGGTATCCATTTGGTAATTTTGATCCAATTTATATGTTGTCTTGCTCTATACCTATGCTTCAACTAAATCCCTGGGAGAGAATGACTCTATCTTCTATTTTTTTAGCTCCAAGCAGATTATTAAACTTAAAATGGGATGGTTTAATTAAAAAGGGTTGCCCTGCTGATTTTGTGATTTTAGATGCACAAAGATGGGCAGATGTTTTTTCGAGTTCATTAAAGAGAAAAGTGTTTATAAAAGGCGATTTATATTGCTAATCGGTTAATTTATATACAAAACAATAAGATTTAAATTAATGACATCAAATACTCTTAAATTTATAGACAAATTTAGGGAAGTTAAAAACTTAGAGATAATTGAAAGTCAATCTGACATAAAAAGGCTATCAAAAGATTTTTATAACTACTCACCAATCCTTACTGAAAAATTAGACGAATGTATTGCTGATTTGGTGGTAAGACCTATTTATCACAAAGCAGTAAAGGAAGTAGCAGAAATTTGTTGGGAATTTTCTATCCCACTTACTTTAAGGGGTTCAGGTACAGGTAATTATGGACAAGCTGTCCCATTATTTAAAGGAGTTGTAATGCAGATGAGTCACTTTAATAAGTTAGAAGAATTTGATCCGGATACAGGTTTTGTAAAAGTACAGTCTGGCTGTGTGATGGGAGATTTGAATAAACAATTAGAGAAATATGGGAGGGAATTGAGGTTGCTTCCTAGTACTTGGAAAACTGCAACAATTGGAGGTTTTATTGCTGGTGGATCAGGAGGTATTGGTTCAATTAGGTGGGGATTTCTAAGAGATCCAGGAAATCTTATTGGTTTAGAGGCAGTAACGATGAATGAAAAACCTGAATTATTAAAATTTGATGCTGAAGAATCCGAACCTCTAAATCATGCTTATGGGACTAATGGAATAATTACTTCTTTACTACTTGCTACTGATATCAAACGTAAGTGGTATTCAATAGTTATCGACTGTATTGAATTTGAAAAAACAATAGAAATATTAAAAACTCTAACCAGCGCAGCAATTGATCTAAAACTAGGAGCAATTCTTGAAGATGAAATTGTAGATCAAATGCCAAAATGGCTTAAAAGTAATGCTAGAAGTCACAAGATATTAATTCAATCTACTTTTGGAGGAACAAAAACGATCGAGTTGATTTGTAAAAAATTCAAAGTTGAATTTACCCTCCTTGGGGAAGAAGAAAAACTCGTTAATGGAATTTCTGAAGTCGTATGGAATCATACAACACTTCATATGAGGTCTAAGGATAAAAATTGGACTTATTTACAAATGCTTTTGCCACTTAATAATGAACTAGAGTTAATTAATTTTCTGAGAAAAAAATGGGGTAGAAAAGTTCTTTGGCATTTAGAGGCAGTTTCTCAACAAGGATCACCGCGATTAGCGGCTTTA